>NZ_JBTYMC010000336.1:0-6725 GCF_054880855.1 Streptomyces sp. S6
CGCATCACCCGGAGTCAGGATGTCGTGGTCCGCGAAGTGCAACTGGAACGAGGAGACACCGGGCAGCGTCCCCGCAGGAGCGCGGATCTCGGCCGGGAAGTTCGGCAGCGTGGACAGATCGTTCCCGAACGACGCGGTCTCCGAGGTGAACCTGTCACCCGTGAGCTGCATACCGTCGCCCGAGTCCCCCGCGAACCTGATGATCACCCGGTCGACACGGCGTACGTCCTTCGCCCTGTCGCCCGGTTTGCGCTGCTCTCCCACGACGGCTTCGTCGGCCTGCTCCGCCGGGCTGCTGACCTGACTGGTCACTGAACTGGACCTCCTTCGAGGCGGCTGTCCGGGAGCTGCCCTTCCCGCAGGCCCTCCCAGATCAAGCCTACGTCTGTGAGGGTCGCCCACCCTCGGCCATTCGGCCGATCGTCGTGCGCGGAATCATCGCCGGGCGCCCCCGCTTCTCCTGCTCTACCGTGCGCTCCGTTCCTCGTCGGTTCCTGCACGTCCGTTGCCGGTGTGAAGCAGGACAGTGCTACCCCGCTACGAGTTCAAGTAGGTCAGAACTGCTAGAACCCGCCGGTGATCCCCGTCACTGGGCGACAGCCCGAGCTTCAGGAAGATGTTGCTGACGTGCTTCTCGACGGCTCCGTCGCTGACCACCAGCTGTCTGGCGACCGCCGAGTTCGTCCGCCCCTCGGCCATGAGGCCCAGGACTTCACGCTCACGGGGGGTCAGCCCGGCCAGCACGTCCTGCTTCCGGCTGCGCCCGAGGAGCTGCGCGACGACCTCGGGGTCCAGCGCCGTACCCCCCTGCGCGACCCGCACCACCGCGTCCACGAACTCCCGGACCTCGGCCACCCGGTCCTTCAGCAGATACCCCACACCACGGCTGGAACCGGCAAGCAGTTCGGTGGCGTAACGCTCCTCCACGTACTGTGACAGCACCAGCACCCCGAGCCCCGGATGGCTCTTGCGGAGCTGCACGGCGGCCCGCACCCCTTCATCCGTGTGCGTCGGGGGCATCCGGACGTCCGCCACGACCACGTCCGGCAGCGCGCCCTCGGCGGCCAGCTCCGTGATCGTCTTGACGAGCGCCTGCCCGTCGCCCACCCCGGCGACCACGTCGTGCCCCCGGTCGGTGAGCAGCCTGGTCAGCCCCTCCCGCAGCAAAACCGAGTCCTCCGCGATGACGACTCGCACCCTGTCCTCCACGTGTCCGGCCCCCCGGTAGCTGTACGGCTGCATCGAGCACCCAGCATCCCAGGCCCGGAAGCCGAACGGATCGCCCCTGAGACCGATCGCACCCCCTATCAGGGCCGAAAACGGCGCGATCACGCCCCTAGGGACGCCGTTTCGTACAGAAACGGTCACCTATGACAGTTCCTGCACGAAACTTCGTCCCTACGACGCTCAGAATCCGTACGACGATCCGTGCGCGTACGACGATCAGACGCGCTCCGCCCGCCACGGCAGCTCCGCCGTCACCCGCGTCGGCCCCCCGGCCGGCGAGTCCACCACCAGGATCCCGTCCACCGCGTCCAGCCGCCCCGCGAGCCCCGCGAGCCCGGACCCCCCGGAGGCGTCCGCGCCGCCCACGCCGTTGTCGACGACCTGGAGCATCAGCCGGTCCTCCACCCGCCACACGTCCACCGACGCCATCGTCGCCCGGGAGTGCTTGCTGATGTTCTGGAGCAGCTCGGAGACCGTGAAGTAGGCGATCCCCTCGATGGCCGGCGCGGGCCGCTCCACGAGATCCACGTCCACCTTCACCGGGACCGTGCAGCGGGAGGCGACGGAGGAGAGCGCGGCGTCGAGACCCCGGTCGGTGAGGACGGCGGGGTGGATGCCCCGGGCCAGGTCACGCAGCTCCTGGAGCGCCGTCTTCACCTCGCCGTGCGCCTCCGACACCATCCGCGCGGCTTCCTGAGGGTCCTCGCGGAGCTTCTCCTTGGCCAGGCCGAGCCCCATCGCGAGGTTGACGAGGCGAGCCTGCGCGCCGTCGTGCAGGTCCCGCTCGATGCGCCGCAGGTCCGCCGCCGCCGTGTCCACCACGACGCCCCGGTCCGACTCCAGCTCCACCACCCGGGAGGCCAGCCGCGACGGGCTCAGCAGGCCGTGCACCAGCAGCCGGTCGACCATCGTCAGCGCCCGCACGATCCACGGCGTGGCCATCGTGAACAGCAGCCCGACCAGCGCGGTGACGGTGATCTCGAAAGGGTTGTCCAGGTAGATCCGGTGCGTGCCGTCGCCGTAGAGCTGGATTCCGTCCTGACCGGCGTACGCCGGGAACACCCAGAACCACAGCGGGTACGTCAGCATCGACCAGCCGGTCACCCAGAGGGTCAGCGAGACGCAGAACGAGAACACCGCCCACGGCAGGTGCAGCAGCCCGTACAGCGCGTGCCGCCACGACGAGCCGTCCCGCAGGACCGCGCCCACCCAGCCCATCAGGCTCCGCTTGCGCGGGCGCAGCGCTGCGGGCTCGCCGATCTCCATGCCGAGCAGGCCCCGCGCGCGGACCCGCTCCAGCGCCCCGAAGCCCCGGCAGCCGGCCAGCGCGGCGGCCAGCAGGGGGACGCCGACGAACGTCACGAGCAGGCCGGCGCCGACCGACAGCATCGCCACCGTGTACGTGAAGAACACGATGCTGATCGGCAGGCTCAGCAGCACGTACGTGAACTCCCGCAAGTGGCGGCCCTCGAAGGGGGCCCGCAGCGCGGTGGGGACCCGATGCCGCCGCCCGGTCTCCCCGTACTCCCCGTACCCCACGCCCTGCATGGCCATGGCTCCGTCCCGTTCTGCTCGTCGTCGCACTTGTTGTTTGTTGTCCGCTGTACGACAAGCCTCGCGGAGGGGGCCTCCGGGAACCATGGAGTCCGTAGGCGTCTCGGGTGGGGGGTTATCCCTACCCCGCCGGTCGTACGGGGAATTCCCTGGGGATACCCCGTCATACCCGTAGCCCCCATGGCTGTACGGCCATGGGGGCTACCCACTTGAGAGTGACGTACTTGAGAGCTACGCCCGGTCCCGCCAGGGCAGTTCCGCCGTCACCGTCGTCCCCCCGCCCGGCGGCGAGTCCACGACGAACAGACCGTCGACGGCGCCGAGCCGGTCCGCGAGGCCCCGCATCCCCGTGCCCTTGTCCAGGCTCGCGCCCCCGTTTCCGTCGTCCGAGACCTGGATGAGGAGCCGCTCGTCGGAGCGCCACACGTCGACGGACGCGGTCCGCGCCCCGCTGTGCTTGCTGATGTTCTGGAGCAGCTCGGAGACGGTGAAGTAGGCGATCCCCTCGATCGCCGGCGCCGGTCTCGCGGGCAGGTCGGCGGTCACCTTCACCGGGACCGTGCAGCGGGAGGCGACGGAGGAGAGCGCGGCGTCGAGTCCCCGGTCGGTGAGGACCGCGGGGTGGATGCCCCGGGCCAGGTCACGCAGCTCCTGGAGCGCGAGCTTCACCTCGCCGTGCGCCTCCGCGACCATCTCCGCCGCCGTGTCCGGATCCTCCAGCAACTTCTCCTTGGCCAGCCCGAGCCCCATCGCGAGGTTGACGAGGCGAGCCTGCGCGCCGTCGTGCAGATCCCGCTCGATCCGGCGCAGGTCCGCCGCAGCCGTGTCCACCACGACCCCCCGGTCCGACTCCAACTCCGCGATCCGCCGCTCCAGTTCGTCCGACGGCGACAGCAGCGCCCGCACCATCGCCCGGTCCACGTTCGCGAACCCCCGTGCCACATAAGGGAGTACGGGCCACGCCACGAACAGCGAGACGAGGACGACGGTGAACGTGAGGATGCCCCACGCCAGCCGGATCACGTCGTACAGCACCGTCCGCCAGGCCACCGGGTCCTTCAACGCCGTCCACAGCACCGGCAGGAACCCGTGCCCCTTGCGCCACGGCACCTTCGACGGCTCCTCCACCCGCACCCCGAGCAACACCCGGGCCCGCGCCCGCTCGAAGCGGCCCATCGCCCGCGAGCCCATCAGCCCGAAGGCGATCACCGGCAGGCCGACGACGGTGACGGCCAGCCCCGAGCCGACCGCGAGCATCGTCACGGCGTAGACGAAACCGACCAGCGCGATCGGCAGGTTGAGCAGGAGATGGACGATCTCCTTCCACGTCACCGCGTCGTAGGCGGGACGCACGGGGGGAAGCGGCTCGTCTGGAGCCGTGGACTTCGCGGTCATACCGCTCAGCCTGCCGTGTGCCGGGCGGCTGCGCCATGACGTTCCCCGCCCCCGGGATGCTGGGGATAACCCCACCTTCACCGGAAGTGGCCGTGACGAGCCGCTTACCGGCGCTTTATCAGGGCCTAGACTCCCGGGGGTACGCAACCAGTGAAGTGAAGGGACGGACGTGCGGGAATCGACCGGCGCCCCTGAGACCGCGCTCGCGGCGGACTACTTCCAGTCGTACTCGGCCGTGGGACTGCTCGCCGTCGTCGGCGTGCTCTTCGTGGCGGTGGCGTTCGGCGCGGGGCGCCTGCTGCGACCCGTAGTACCCACGCCCGAGAAGCTCATGACGTACGAGTGCGGGGTCGACCCCGTCGGCGAGGGCTGGGCCCACACCCAGGTCCGGTACTACGTGTACGCCTTCCTCTACGTCATCTTCGCCGTCGACTCCGTCTTCCTGTTCCCCTGGGCGACGGTCTTCGCCGCCGCCGGGTACGGCGCGACCACCCTCGTCGAGATGTTCATCTTCCTGGGGTTCCTCACGGTGGGGCTGCTCTACGCGTACAAGAAGGGCGTCCTGGAATGGGCGTGAGACCTGAGGGGGAGAGGGAGAGCGGGTTGGAGACGGTGGGGTCGGAGAGCGTGGGGGCGGAGACGGTGGGGGCGGGCGGCGCGGGTAGTACGGGTACTACGGGTATGAGGCCGAGCGGCGCAGGTACTACGGGTATGACAGGGGCGGCGGAAACCGCCCCCGCCCCCGCTCCCGCCGAGTCACCCGTGTACCTCCCCGAGCCCAAACGGCTCGGCGCGCTCGCGCGGCTGGCGCCGGAGCCGATGAAGGTCGTCCTCAACTGGGGCCGCCGGTACTCCCTGTGGGTCTTCAACTTCGGCCTCGCCTGCTGCGCGATCGAGTTCATCGCCGCGTCCATGGCCCGGCACGACTTCATCCGGCTCGGCGTGATCCCGTTCGCCCCCGGACCCCGCCAGGCCGACCTGATGGTCGTCTCCGGCACGGTCACCGACAAGATGGCGCCCGCGGTGAAACGGCTGTACGAGCAGATGCCCGAGCCGAAGTACGTCATCTCCTTCGGCGCCTGCTCCAACTGCGGCGGCCCGTACTGGGACTCCTACTCGGTGACCAAGGGCGTCGACCAGATCATCCCCGTCGACGTGTACGTCCCCGGCTGCCCGCCCCGCCCGGAGGCGCTCCTCCAGGGCATCCTGAAGCTCCAGGAGAAGATCGCCCGCGAGTCCCTCGCCGACCGCTACGCCGGCCGCCCCTCCCCGGCCGCCCTCCAGAGCGGCCTGGTCCCGGCCCCCGAGCCGAAGGGCACCCCCCGATGACCGCCGGCTGGCTCCCCGCCCCCGTCCAGGACCTCTTCGGGGACGACGCCGTCGCCGACGAGTCGTACGACGTCCTCACGGTCGACGTCCCCCCGTCCACCTGGCTCACCGCCCTGGACACCGCCCGTACAACCCTGGCCTGCACGTACTTCGACTGGCTCAGCGCCGTCGACGAACCCGGCACCGGCTTCCGCATCTGCGCCCACGTCGTCGCCCTCGCCCCCGTCCGCCGCCTCCTGCTCCGGACGACGGTCCCGCACACGTCCGCCGAGCTGCCGACGGCCGTCGGTGTCTACGCGGGTGCGGCGTGGCACGAACGCGAGACGCACGAAATGTTCGGCGTGACCTTCACCGGCCACCCCTCGCTGACCCACCTCCTCCTCCCCGACACCTTCGAGGGCCACCCCCTCCGCAAGGACTTCGTCCTGGTGGCCCGCGCCGCCAAGCCCTGGCCCGGCGCCAAGGAACCCGGCGAGTCCGACCACGGAGCCCCCAAACGCCGCCAGACCCTCCCCCCGGGCGTCCCCGACCCCAACGAGTGGGGCCCCCTGAAGGGCCAACTCCCCACCCCACCCCCACGCCCGCTCCGCTCGGCCGGTGCCGGTGCCGGTGCCGGTGCCGGTGCGGGCGCGAGTGCCGGAGCTGGAGCCGTTGGTGCAGGTGCCCCGCCCGACCGCCCGCCCCGCCGTACCCGCTCGGCGTCTCAGGGTTCCGCGAGTCAGACGGGCCCCACCGCCCCGTCTCCGGGGGAGAACCCCCTCGGCGCCGGCCCGCCTCGCCGCACGCGCTCGGCGTCTCAGGGTTCTGCGAGTCAGGCGGGGCCCGCCGTCCCGTCTCCGGGGGAGAACCCCCTCGGCGCCGGCCCGCCTCGCCGTACCCGCTCGGCGTCTCAGGGTTCTGCGAGTCAGGCGGGGCCCGCCGTCCCGTCTCCGGGGGAGAACCCCCTCGGCGCCGGCCCGCCCCGCCGCACGCGCTCGGCGTCTCAGGGTTCCGCGAGTCAGACGGCCCCCACCGCCGGACCCCCGTCCGTCCCGAGCGACCGCCCGCCCCGACGTGACCGCTCGGCGTCCCAGGGATCGGCCAGTCAGCGTGCCCAATCTCCGGGCCCGGAGCCCCATGGCACCACGGCCCCCCGAAGCGCCGACGCCCCCTGGCACCACGCCCGCCCCGCCTTCGACGAGCAGGCACCCGACGCCGAGGCGAAGCCGCCGGAGCCGGCC
>NZ_JBTYMC010000337.1:0-6700 GCF_054880855.1 Streptomyces sp. S6
CGGCGTGGTCGCGGGCGACCGGGACGGGCCCGCCGGCCGCCGCCAGGACGGGGACGCGTCCGGCGTTGGTCCCGACGGCGATCCGGGTGGCGCGTTCGGTCTCGTCCGGGGTGAGGGCGTGGAACTCGCCGGTCCCGCAGGTGACGAAGACACCGCCGGCGCCCGCCTCGACGTGCTGGGCGGGGCGTTCCTCGTCGAGTGCGCCGTCCTTGCCGAACGGGGTGACCGCGAAGAACAGCGCTCCGTGGGACTTCACGGCTTCTCTCCTGAGGTCTCAGCCCTTGGTGGCGCCGGCGGCGATGCCGGTGACCAGCGAGCGCTGGAGGAGCAGGTAGACGATCAGGCTGGGGACGAGGGCGATGACGGCGCCGGCCAGCAGGACCCCGGAGCCGACCTCGGGGTCGGTGCGCAGGATCGACAGGGCGACGGTGACGGTGTAGTCGGTGGGGTCCTTGGAAGCGATGAGGGGCAGCAGGTACTGGTCCCAGATCATGACGAACCCGAGGACCCCGGCGACGCCGAGCGCGGGCCTGCACAGCGGCAGGATCACCTGCCACAGCATGCGGAACTCACCGACGCCGTCGAGGCGGGCGGCCTCCTCGATCTCGGTGGGGATGTCCTTCATGAACTCGGTGAGCAGCATGATCGAGAACCCCCAGGCGCCGAGCGGCAGGATGACGCCCCAGACGGTGCCCTTGAGGTCGACGCCGACGACGGGGACGTGCCCGAGGACCAGGGAGAGGGGGATCGCGATGACCTCCTCGGGCAGCATCATCGTCAGCATGAACAGGGTCATGATCAGGGCCTGGCCGCGGAACCGGTGCCGGGCGAGGGCGTAGGCGGCGAGGACGGAGACGGCGAGCTGGAGCAGGAGGGCGCCGCCCGCGATGACGAGGGAGTTGGTGAAGTAGTCCCAGATGCCGCGCTCCCCCGCGACCTCGAAGTTGAGCAGCGTGGGGTGGTGCGGCAGGAAGGAGAGCGCGGAGCCGCTGGGGTTCGTGGTGAAGGCCCCGGCGAAGACGGTGACGAAGGGGACCGCGAAGACGCCCAGCGCGATCAGGCAGAGCAGGATGCGCAGGGCCCAGGCGACGCCGGGGCGGTCGCTCCAGCCGAGGGCGGTGTCGAAGCGGGCCGGGGTGGAACTGACGGGCTCGCGGGCCGGGGCTTTCGGTGCGCGGACGGCGTCGACGACGGGTGCGCTCATCGGGTGGCTCCCCTCTTGCGGAAGTAGTTGACCGTGACGGTCAGCAGCAGCGTCACGCCGAGCAGCACCACGGAGGCCGCGGACGCGCCGCCGATGTCGCCCCGGGTGAAGCCGAGCGTGTAGGCGCGGGTCATCCACACCTCGGTGGAGCCGGCCGGTCCGCCCCCGGTGAGGACGTAGACCTCGGTGAAGACACGCAGGCCCCGGATGGCGGCCAGGGTGAGGACGATGCCCATGGCGGGCCGGATCGCGGGGAGCGTGATGTACCGCAGGCGCTGCCACAGGGAGACGCCGTCCATCGCGGCGGCCTCGTACAGCGAGCGGTCGACGCCCGCGAGACCGGCGAGGATGATCACCATGTTGTAGGGGGCGCTCATCCAGACGCCCATGGCCGTCGTCGACCACAGTGCGGTCCCCGGGTTGTCGAGGAACTGCGTCGGTCCGAGGCCCAGGAAGCCCAGGGCGTGGTTCACGAGACCGTCGGAGGTCGGGTAGTACATCAGCCGCCACAGCTCGCCGACGACGGCGGTCGCGGTGACGACGGGCAGGAAGACGGCCGTGCGGACGATCTTCAGCGAGCGGCTCTGCCCTTCCAGGAGCAGCGCGAGGACAAAGCCGACGACGATGCCGCCGAGGGAGATCCCGACGCCGAGGAGCAGGGTGTGGCCGACGGCCTCCTGGAAGCGGTGGTCGCCGAGGACGCGCGTGTAGTTGTCGACGCCGATCCACTTGTCGCCGAGGAAGGGGCGCACCTTGAAGAAGCTGAGCCAGACGCCCTTGGCCATGGGCCAGAACTTGAAGAGGAGCGCGAGGAGCAGCGCGGGGGCGAGGAAGACCCAGGGCAGGGCGCTTCGCCTGCGGCGCACCAGGCTGGGGGTGGTCGCGGTCATTTCAGCAGGTCCTGGTCCTTGAGGTCACCGGCGAGGGTCTCGTTCAGCTCCTTGAGTCCGGAGCGGACGTTCCCTCCGCAGTAGGTGAAGATCGAGTTCAGCGCGTCGGCGGTGTCCTGGCGGAAGGGCGCCCAGTCGAGCGCGTTCGGGAACTCGACCGAGGCGGTCCGGTAGGCGTTCTGGACGACGTTCCAGCGCGGGTCGTCGCGCACCTTCGCGGCGTCGAGGGTGGTGTTGACGGGGATGCGGACGACCGGCTGGTGGTCGCCGGTCATGGCGAGCGTCTGGCCCTCGGGCGAGACGAGGAACGCGGCGAGGGCCTGTTCCTGCGCGGTCTTGCCGGTCTCGGCGCCGAAGTAGATGTTCTCGCCCTCGGCCAGGACAGCGTTGCTGGCGGGTCCCGCCGGGGCCTGGACCACCTCGTACTTGTCCTTGCCGGGTGTCTTGTCGAAGGCGGCGATGTTGTAGGGGCCGGTGAGGTACATCCCGGCGTTGCCGTCCTGGAAGTTGCTGGCGTTGCCGGTGACGGAGGTGATGGCGCCGGGCTGGAGGATGTTCTTGTCGGGGGAGCAGAACAGATTCTTCTTCAGCCAGGTGACGGCGTTCACGGCGGCGTCCGAGTCCATGACCGGCTTGTAGCCGCCGCCCTTGGTGGGCTCGATGATCCGGGCACCGGCCTGCCACAGGTAGCTCGCGCTCCACCAGGCGACGTACCCGCGCTGGGCGCTGCCGGGGACGACCATGCCGTAGGTGTCCTTCTTGCCGTCCCCGTCGGGGTCGCGGTCGGCGAACGCCTTGGCCAGGGTCAGCAGGTCGGCCCAGGTCTTCGGGACGGGCAGGCCCAGCTTCTCGCGCCAGTCCTTGCGGATGAAGAGGGTGAACGCCTGGCGGGAGTAGGGGATGCCGTAGTGCGCGCCGTCGAGACCGACGGTCGTGGACCAGGTCTTGGCGTCGATCTGGGCGTGGCCGGTGATCGTCGCGGGGTCGATCTTCTTCAGCAGCCCCTGGGACTGGTAACTGCCCATCAGGGCGGCGTCGTTGATCAGCACGTCGGGCAGGTCCCGAGTGGACGCGCGCGCCTGGAGCTGCTGGTCGAAGTTGACGACCGGCTGGTGTCTGACCTTGATACCGGTCTTCTTCGTGAACGCGGCGAAGACGTTGTCGTAGGTGAGCGCGGACTCGGGGTCGCTGCGCGTCCAGACCTCCAGCGTGTTCGGGTCACCGCTGTCCCCGTCGCCGGGGCCGCCGCACGCGGCCACCCCGAACATCAGCGTCGCGGCACCGAGGCCGGCGGCCAGGCGACGGCTCGGTCGGCGATCCACCATGGACACTCCGTTCATATTCGTGAACCCTCTTCACGAATCTAAATGAGAGCGCTCAAGCTACGAACGGTTTCGGCCGCATGTCAAGACATGAACTTGTAGAGGAACATCGGAGAGTTGGGACGGGTCACGGACACAACGGTCAAGGCGACAGGACTCGGTCGAAGTGCGCGAGGGCTTCGGCGGGGTCCGGGCCGACGAGGCGCTCCAGACCGGCGGTCGTGATCGCCGCCCACCTGCTCGCGCGGGCCCACATCCGCTCCTCGAAGGCCTTGAGGTCTCCGGCGGCGACCACGGTCTCCGCGAGTTCGGCGCCGTCCAGCATCGCGAGGTTCGCGCCCGCCCCCAGGGGCGGCATCAGGTGGGCGGCGTCGCCGAGGAGGGTGACGCCGGGGACGTGGGGCCAGGTGTGGGTGACGGGCAGGGTGCGGAAGGGGCGGGGGGTGAAGGCGGAGCCGTTGCGGAGGAGGTCGAGGAGGGGAGGGGCCCAGCCGTCGAAGAGGTCCAGCAAGGCGGCTCGGACGGCGCCGTCGTCCAGATCCTTGAACGGGTCCGCCGTCGCCCTGAACTTGGCGTACACCTTCAGATGGCCGCCACTGTTGCGCTGGGCGACGAGGCTGCGGTTCACGCCGTACACCGCGAGGGAGCCGTCGCCGACCAGCCTCGCGAGGGCGGGGTGGCGGGTGTCGACGTCGTCGAGGGAGGTCTCGACGGAGGTGACGCCGGTGTGGTGCGGGGTCACCGGTGAGAGGGCCGGGCGGACGCGGGACCGGGCGCCGTCCGCGCCGACGACGAGGTCGTACGCCTCCTCACGGCCGTCCGCGAAATGGACGCGGCCCGGTGTCACGCGGACCACCTCCTGGCCCCACCGGACGTCGAGGGGGCCGCGCAGCAGGTCGCGGAGGTGGCCTCGGTCGATCTCGGGGTTGGCCAGGTCGTCCGGGCGGGGGCGCCAGTCGCGCAGGACGGTGCCGTCCGGGGCGAGGATGCGCATGGCCTGCCCCTCGGGGCGGGACAGCTTGCGGAACTCCTCGGCCAACCCGGCCTTTTCCAGGGCGAGTTGACCCAGCCCTTCGTGCAGGTCGAGCGTGCCGCCCGGGGGGCGTGCGTCGGGGGCGGGGTCGCGTTCGAGGACGGTGACGGGGTGGCCGTGGCGGTGCAGGACGCGGGCGAAGGTGAGGCCGGCGGGGCCGGCTCCGACCACTGCGATGCGATGTCTCATGCCGATACACTGTATTGATTCGCTACGTCGTATCACAACAGTACGATGTGCCCATGACCGTCTGGGACCGGCCCGAGCCGCCGACTCGCCCCGTACCCCTCGACCGGGACCGCATCGTCACCGCCGCCATCGCCCTCGCCGACGAGGGCGGCCTCGACGCGGTCTCCCTGCGCAAGGTCGCCGCCCGTCTGGACGCCGGCCCCATGCGGCTGTACGGCTACATCGCCACCAAGGAGGAGCTGTTCGACCTCATGGTGGACGAGGTCCAGGCGGAGATCCTCCCCGAGGAGCCCCTCTCCGATTGGCGGGAGGCCCTGCACGCCCTCGCCGTGCGCACCCGCGAGACCGCCCTGCGCCACGCATGGCTGGCCGACCTCCTGGGCGGCCGTCCGTCCCTCGGCCCCAACGGCCTCGCCGTCACCGAGGCGAAACTCGCCGCCCTCGACGGCCTCACGGACATCGACACCGCCCTCTGCGCCACGGCGACGGTCAGCGACTACGTCACCGGCGCCGTCCGCCGCGAGATCACCCACCTCCGCGCCGAACGCACCTCGGGCCTCACGGACGCCGACTGGCAGCGCGCCTCCGGCTCCCACGTGACCCGCATGCTGGCCACCGGCCGCTTCCCCGCCCTGTCCAAGGCCGTCCACGACGGGGCGGAGGCGGACGCGGAGACGTCCTTCACGACCGGGCTGGAGTGGGTGCTCGACGCGGTGGCCGCGAAACTGGACCGCCCACCGGCCTGAGGCCGCCGCGCGCGGAGTTCGGGGCGCACGTGTGGACCGCCGACGCCCTCAAGAACGCGATCACTTCAGGTGAACACCCGAACGGCCCCGCGCGTATGAACAGTGGGCGCTCCACGACCGCGGTGCCCCGCGACGACGTCCGGCGTCGCGTATTCGGGTTCGGGAGCCAGGTATGAGGCACGTACGACGACGCACCGTCCGGCGAGTGACACGGCTGGCGGCCGTCGGCGGACTCCTCGCGGGAGGGGCGATGGTCGCGCAGGTGGCCATGGCGAGCGAGACGCCGAACTCGTCGTCGCTGGTGCGCAGTTCGGCGGACGAGGCGGGCCGGACGGGCACCGACCTGACGAAGCGGCTGGGCACGGACCGGACGGCCGGCAGTTGGATCGGCAAGGACGGCCGACCGGTGGTCGCGGTCACCGACGAGAGCGCGGCGGAGGCGGTCCGCGCGGCGGGCGCCCAGGCGAAGATCGTCGGCCACAGCATGAACGAACTCAAGGCGGCCACCACGACGTTGAGGGACGCGCCCCGGGTCGCGGGCACCGCCTGGTCGGTGGACTACCGCACGAACAAGGTGGTCGTACAGGCGGACAGCACGGTCTCCGCGGACGACTGGTCGAAGCTGACGAAGGTCGCCTCCGGCATCGGCGGCTTCGTCCAGATGGAGCGCACGAAGGGCACGTTCACCACCCGGATCAACGGCGCGCTGCCCATCCTGTCGACGAGCGGGCGCTGTTCGGCCGGGTTCAACGTCACCAACGGCCGGCAGGACTTCATCCTGACCGCCGGGCACTGCGGTCCGAACGGTTCGATCTGGTTCTCCAACAGCCAGGCGTCGCAGGAGATCGGGCAGACCGTCGACTCCAACTTCCCCGGCGCCGACTACTCGTTGGTCCAGTACGCGAGCGGCAAGGCGGGCGACGGCGCCGACATCGTCGCGATCGGCAACGGCAACGGCGTCAAGATCACCGGCTTCGCCGACCCGGTCGTCGGCCAGCGGGTGTTCCGCAGCGGCAGCACGACGGGCCTGCGCGACGGGCAGGTCACGGCGCTGAACTCGACGGTCAACTACCCGGAGGGCACGGTCACCGGTCTGATCGAGACGAACGTGTGCGCCGAACCCGGCGACAGCGGCGGCTCGATGTTCTCGGAGGGCATCGCCCTCGGCGTCACCTCGGGCGGCAGCGGTGACTGCACCTCGGGTGGCACGACGTTCTTCCAGCCGGTGTCGGCGGCGCTGGCCGCGACGAAGATGCGGCTGCTCGTGGCCGCGAAGGCGGACGGCGCCCAGCAGGACGGCGGCGCGGCTCCGGCCC
>NZ_JBTYMC010000338.1:0-6663 GCF_054880855.1 Streptomyces sp. S6
CCGATCTCGTCGCACGTCCCCTCGACCAGCAGCCCGCCCGGCGCCAGCCGCCCGCACACGCGCGCCCACACCCCCGCGACGGCGTCCTCGTCGTACTGCCGCAGCACGTTCGCCGCCCGCACCAGCACCGGCCGCCCCTCCACCGGCACCTCGAACCCGCCGTGCCGGAAGACGAGCCCCTCCCGCTCGTACGGCTTCGCGGCGGCCACGCGCGCGGGGTCGATCTCGACGCCCACCACGCGCGCGTGCGGCACGGTTCTGCGCAGCCGGGCCAGCAGCTCGACGGCCGTCCAGGGCGCCGCCCCGTACCCCAGGTCGACCGCCACCGGATCGTCCGCCCGCCGCAGCTCGGCGCCGTGCACCTCGGCGATCCAGCGGTCCATGCGCCGCAGCCGGTTCGGGTTGGTGGTCCCGCGCGTAACGGTGCCGACGGGCCGGGGGGAACTCATGCGTACGAGGGTAGCCGGACGCCTCACGCGATCGAACGGTTGAGCGAGTCTCGGCAATGCGCAGGTAAAAACACCACCCGATGAGCCTCACATCCGGAATGAGCGGGCCCTCCCCCGGCGTTGCACCCGCTCGGAGGGCGCACGACCGCCCCCTTCAGCATGCCCGCAGCACCGCCAGCAAGGAGGAAACGCCACGTGAGCCAGTACGTCAGCCGGCTCGGGCGTCGTTCCCCGGCCACGCCCCCGCGTCTGCGGCTGCCGCACCGCAGGCCGCGCCGAGTAGCGATGCTCTCCGTGCACACGTCCCCTCTGCACCAGCCCGGCACCGGCGACGCCGGCGGGATGAACGTCTACATCGTCGAGCTGGCCCAGCGGCTCGCGGAGATCAACATCGAGGTCGAGATCTTCACCCGGGCGACGACGGGAGGCCTGCCCCCGACGGTCGAACTCGCCCCCGGCGTCCTCGTCCGCCACATCGACGCCGGCCCCTACGAGGGCCTCAACAAAGAGGACCTCCCCGCCCAGCTCTGCGCCTTCACCCACGGCGTCATGCAGGCGTGGGCCGGTCACCGCCCCGGCTACTACGACCTCGTCCACTCCCACTACTGGCTCTCCGGCCACGTCGGCTGGCTCGCCGCCCAGCGCTGGGGCGCCCCCCTCGTGCACGCCATGCACACCATGGCCAAGGTGAAGAACGCGAACCTCGCGGACGGCGACTCCCCCGAGCCGGCGGCACGTGTCATCGGCGAGACGCAGATCGTCGAGGCGGCGGACCGGCTGATCGCCAACACGGCCGAAGAGGCCGGGGAGTTGGTCCACCACTACCACGCCGATCCCGGCAAGGTCGCCGTCGTCCATCCCGGCGTCAACCTCACCCGCTTCACGCCGGGCGACGGGCGAGCGGCGGCGCGTGCGCGGCTGGGGCTTCCGCCGGACGCCCTGATCCCGTTGTTCGCAGGCCGCATCCAGCCTCTGAAGGCGCCGGACGTGCTGCTGAAAGCGGTTGCGGTGTTGCTGGACGACCGCCCGGAGCTCCGCTCCCGGATCGTCGTCCCCGTCGTCGGCGGTCCCAGTGGCAGCGGTCTCGCCAAGCCCGAGGGGTTGCAGAAACTCGCCGCCCGGCTCGGCATCGCCGACGTCGTCCGCTTCCGTCCTCCGGTGGGCCAGGAGCAACTGGCGGACTGGTTCCGCGCCGCCTCCGTCCTCGTCGTCCCCTCCTACAGCGAGTCCTTCGGGCTCGTCGCGATAGAGGCGCAGGCCACGGGGACGCCGATCCTCGCCGCGTCCGTCGGCGGGCTCCCGGTGGCCGTCCGCGACGGCGAGACGGGTTTCCTGGTCGACGGCCACGAACCCGCTCGGTACGCCCGCGTGCTGGAACGTTTCGCGGACACCCCCTCGCTGGTCGACCGCATGGGCGATGCCGCCGCCGCCCACGCCCAGCACTTCGGCTGGGACACCGCCGCCGCCGCCACCGCCGACGTCTACACCGCCGCCGTCCACTCCCACCGCCATCACGTACGCTCCCACCATGGCTGAGGCACACGCGGTGATCGAGGCGGCCCTCCGCGAGGCGGGGGTCACCTGGGAGTCCCCCTCGCCGGGCACGTACGTCGCGGAGCTGCCGGGGACCCGGAAGCTGAAGACGACGGTGTCGTTGCGGGTGGGCCGCCACTCGCTGTCTTTGAACGCGTTCGTCATCCGGCACCCCGACGAGAACGAGTCCGGCGTCCACCGCTGGCTCCTCGAACGCAACTTGAAGCTGTACGGGGTGAGTTACGCGGTTGACGGCCTGGGGGACATTTATGTCACCGCCCGCCTTCCGCTCTCGACCGCGACGCCGGACGAGATCGACCGGCTCCTCGGGCAGACGCTTGAGGCGGCGGACGGGGCGTTCAACGTCCTCCTTGAGATGGGGTTCGCGTCCGCGATCCGGAAGGAGTACGCGTGGCGGGTGTCCCGGGGGGAGTCGACGCGGAATCTTGAGGCGTTCGGGCGTTTGACCGGGGGTGCGTGATGCCGTTCCCCGAGACTGTGTGCCGCGTCTGCGGGCAGGACGACGGAAGCCTTCTGTGGAACGCGGACGGCTTTCCCGAGTGGGTCTACTGCGACTGCTGCGGCATCATGTCGGGTGCCGGGGACGACCATCTGGACAAGATCCGCATGACCCGCGGCTACTGGGTCGCCTCGGGCGCCGTGTGGGACGTCCCCTCGAACGAACCGGAGAACTGGGACTTGCGAGCCCAGCTCTCCCGGATCCCGCCCGAGTGGCGCTGACCGCTTAGACACCCTCCGCCGCGAACAGCAACGTCGGCTCCGCCAGGATGTCCCGCCCCACCTCGCTCTTGTAGACCTCGTCCACACTCCCGAACCGCGCCTCCGCGTAGTCGAGTTCGAGCAGCGCCGCCGCCTCTCGTACCGCCCTCTCGTCGGGCCCCTCGATCTCGACGAAAGTCGGAAGGCCGGGCCAGGTGTCGAAGTCGAAGACGACGTCCCCGAGCCGCCACTCCTCGCGGTAGTTTTCCTGGTACCGGACCTCGGTGAGACCGAGGCGGCGGAGGATCTCGGCCATGGCGCCCAGGTCGTCGACCTCCGTCTCGATCTCGGTGGTGCCGTCGATCGTGGTCGGGTCGGTGACCTGCTTGAGCGTGAGGGTCGAGCGCGTGCCCTCGCTGCGCAGCCGCAGCCATGCGCCGGCGTCGAGCGCGTCGTTCTCGAAGATCTTGCGGGTCATGAGGGTGCGGGGCATCGTCCGCGTGGCGCCGAGGGCGGCGAGCCTGCCCTGGAGGGCGGGCGCGTCGATGTTCAGGAACGTGGCTTCGTACTCGTGCTTCATGCCTGTCTTCCTCATCCGGTGCGGGCCGCGATGAGCAAGCCCATGCGGTGGGTGTGTTCTCGGGGTTGGCCGACGTGCGGGCGCTCGACGAACTCGCCGGTGCGGAGGGTCAGTCGGACGTCCCAGTCGTCGCCGAAGTGGTGGGCGAGCCTCTCGGGCGAGGTGTAGTGCTCGACGCGTGCGTGGCGTTGTTCCACCGGCATCATGAACTCCGCGCCGAACAAGCCTCCTTCGCGGACGAGGGACTGCATACGGCCGACGAAGTCGGCGAGCGGGCGATGATGGTTGGCACTGTAGTGCCAGGAACAACTCGTCCAGACGGCGCCACAACGCGCCTCGGGAAGTTCGACGGTGAGGAAGTCCCCCTCCACGACCTGTACCCGGCCCTGGAGTTGCTCCGCCTGGAGACGGTCGTGAAGGCCTTGGAGAGCGAGGGGGTCGCGTTCGACGGCGATGACGTGATGTCCAGCAGCGGCGAGCGTCGACACGTATCTGCCGTCGCTCGCCCCGACCACCACCACTGTGGCCTCAGTGGAGGTTTCCCCCAGCGTGGCGACGAACTGGGGGAAGAACGTGAGGGTGTGCTCCCACAGGCTCGGTGTCCGCACGGTGATCTCCTTCCTGGCCAATGCCGAGAATCGCCCGGACGACACGGTCCGGATCGCGGTCGGTGGTGTCGACGCGGTGCATGGGGAAACGGGTGTACGCGGCCGTGATCCGCTCCGGGGCTTCCTCGCTCAGGAGGTCCCAGCGGGTCACCGGCTTGGTCCGTCGGGCGAGCCGTCGCTGCCGTTCGTCCTCCGCGCACACCAGGTGGTACGTGATGGGTTGCGGCAGATCGGGTGGCAGCGTGACGCTGAGCCGGGACCCGAACGAGTGATGGTTCGCGAGGCATCGGGCGAAGTAGCTCTCGACGACGACCGAGGTGCCGTCGGCCAGGTGGTGCCGGATCTCCTCGGCAACCGTGAAGAGCGCCGAGAGATAGAAGCACTGCCGCGCCTCGATACCCCCTCGGAGGTCCATCTGTCGGCGTAACGGCCGGTAGAGGAGCGGAACCGTGGGCACCAGAAGAGCACCCCTGACCGCCGCCAACAGCGGTGCCACCGTGGACTTTCCGCAGCCTCTCAGCCCCTCCAACGCCTCGAACGTGGGGTGTTGCTCAGACACGGGCGTACACCACATCCGGTACGGGCAGGGTGAGTTCGTCGGTGGCAGTGGGCCGGTGGACGATGCGGCCGGCCGCCTTCTCGTACCAGAAGGCGTGGGAATCCTTGCCCACGGCCTTGCAGGACATGGTGAGCGCGCCGCGCGGGTCGGCCTCGATCCGATCGATCTCCCGTGGGCTGTCGACCGCCGCACAGGTCTCCGGCGCCCCGCTCTCGGACAGGTCCTCGTCGAGGACGACCTCGATGGCGAGCCCGGCCGACCGCAACTCCTCACGCAGGCGCGTGTACTCGGCCGGATCACCGACCAGGAGTTCGGGGTGAAGGGCGGCGTTACCGACTGGACGCAGGCAGTGGAGCTTCAACTGACAGGCGCCGAGGCGTTGCACGACCCGTGCCAGCGGCATGACTTCGGTGATGTTCCGCGCCGTCACAGTCATCGTCGCCGCCGTCGCGACGCCGAGTTTCCGGGCAAGGCTCAACGTGCTCAACGCGGCGTGGTAGCTACCCTGCCTGCGGATGGTGTCGTTGGTACCGCCGACGCCTTCCAGGGAGACCCTCAACAGATCAATGTCCGGGGCAAGTTCGATGAGACGGCGCTCGATGCGGTAACCGTTGGTGCAGATCTCCACCCTCATCCCCAGCTCCTGCCGGGCGCGGCGGACGACCTCGGTCAACTCCTTGTGCACGAAGGGCTCGCCGCCGAGCAACGTCACCGCCTCGGTGCCGTACTCCTCACGCATCAGCCGGACGAGCCCGATCGCCTCCTCGGCCGTGAACAAGCTGGCGTGCTTCAGCCGTTCACCGTGGAAGCAGTGGAGGCACGAGAAGTTGCAGCGGTACAGCAGTTGCAGGTACAGCATCCGAATCCGGTGAATACCGGTGACTTCGCGGATCACGTGGACCTCCCGGGCAGTGGAGTCCCGATCGTGGCCGCACAAGGGCGGACGGCATCACCGCGTACGCGGACGGCCCGAGGACGTCTTGGGACGTTCTCAGTTCGCCGAGATGCGCTCCAAGTGGCGCACCAGCCCTGCGGTGTCGGAGAGATCCGGCAACACGAACTCCGCGCCGGCATCGGCCAGTTCCTCCCGGCTGTGCACGCCGGTGGCGACCGCGACGACATGAGAGTCCGTGGCGAGAGCGGCCTCGACGTCCCGCGGGGTGTCCCCGATCAGCACGACCGGGGCCTCCGTTCCGTACGCGAGGCGGATACGTTCTCTTGCCACCGCCACCAGTTCAGGACGCTGGACGCCGTCGGCCCCGAACGCCCCTATCGCGAGGTCGACATGGGAGTCGAGGCCGAAGGCGGCAAGCTTGACCCTTGCGTTCGCCGCGATGTTTCCGGTGAGGACCGAGGAGACCCAACTCCCGTGTTCCGCCACTGCCTTGAGGGCATCGAACGCTCCCGGCAGGGCCGTCCCCCGGGTACGCAACTCCTCGAAGCGTTCCTGCCCCGCCTGCGTCAACGCGGCTTGGACCAGCTCCCATCGCGGCTCTGGAACGTCATGCCGCAGCAGTAGCTCCCGCATGATCAGACGGTCCGTACGGCCCTCCGTGCGCGCGGGGCCGGCTGGTGCGAAGCCTGTGAGCGCGGTGAAGGCGGCGGCGTAAATCTCCTTGCTCACCCCCGCGTTGTCGATGAGCGTGTGGTCGATGTCCCACAGGACGGTGAGGTGCATACCGCCAGCGTAGGCACCGGTGCGTGCCTTGCTCGTCTCACCGCATCTGCGCTTGTATGTCCTCCGTGAACGAGCGACTTCACTCCGTGCTCGCCCAGCGGGGCGTGTCCCCGGATGCGCTCGCTGAAGCATGCGAGGTGGACCCCAAGACGGTCGGTCGGTGGTTGGGCGGTCGTGTTCCTCACCCTCGGCACCGTTTCCGTGTGGCAAAGCATCTACGAGTCGAGGAGACCTTCCTCTGGCCGGCACAAGAGGCTCGTGCCGGTCGGCCCGACAAGGCCGAGATCGTGGCGACTTATCAGAACAGGGCGAGCGTTCCCCGTGAGGTGTGAGGGGCCTCGCGTTTTCCGGACAGGCTTTTGACCGTTTATATCACGCGGCGATTCGCAACTTCTCGTACTCGGCGTGGACTTCGCACGGAGGGTGGTAACCCACCGCCGAGTGGAGGCGTTTGCGATTGTACCAGAATTCGATGTAGCGAGTGATGTCCTGCCGGGCGGCCTCGCGGGTCGGGTAAGTCACCCTTGATACGCGCT
>NZ_JBTYMC010000339.1:0-6649 GCF_054880855.1 Streptomyces sp. S6
CAAGCACTTCGATCCGGACGCCGCTCTGGAGACCGTGGTGCGGCTGTTCTGGCGGCAGGGCGTGGCCTCGACCGGGATCCAGGACGTGGTGACGGCGACCGGGCTCAACCGCCTCCAGGGCATGGAGTTCGACGTCACCGTCATCCTCCACCCCCTCTCCGGCCGCCCCGACGCCACCGCCTTCCACCTGGAGACCGGCCGCCTCTGCGTCCTGACGTCCCGCCACCGGCACGCGTGCGTGGTCGTGTGCCGCGAGGGCGTCGGCGACCTCCTGGACGACTATCCGTCGACGGAACCGGTGCAGTTGGGGACGCTGGTGAAGTTTCCGGATGGTTGGGAGGCGAACCATTCGGTGCTGGAGCACCTCGCCGGGCACCGGGTGCGGTGGCGGCCCTGATCGACGCGCCGAGCACCTGACAGCCGGGCATCCCGCCAGCGCCGCCCCTTCGCCGGACGGAGTCCGGCACACCGCCGGAGGCGGCCGATGAATACAGCCCGGATGGTTGGGAGGCGAACCATTCGGTACTGGAGCACCTCGCCGGGCACCGGGTGCGGTGGCGGCCCTGATCGACGCACCGGGCACCTGACAGCCGGGCATCCCACCAGCGCCGCCCCTTCGCCGGACGGAGTCCGGCACACCGCCGGTGAAGGCCTTGGCGTGCACGCCGGGTGGCCTGGTGGCTCTGTGGCCCGGGAACACCCCGTACCCTCCGCACGTTGGTTCTCGGGGTCGCCCTCGGAGTGCCTCTTGCGAAGGCGGGGGACAATGAAGGGTGGTCCGGAATCGCACCGTACGAGGGAGGAGAAGACATGGCGGAGCCCACGCCGCGTCGGAACGAACGGCGGCTACGCCCCGCGCCCCTGCTCTTCGAGCCCGCGGAGGCGG
This sequence comes from Streptomyces sp. S6, assembly GCF_054880855.1. Taxonomy (NCBI): domain Bacteria; kingdom Bacillati; phylum Actinomycetota; class Actinomycetes; order Kitasatosporales; family Streptomycetaceae; genus Streptomyces; species Streptomyces sp. S6. The sequence goes on from NZ_JBTYMC010000339.1 coordinate 887, forward strand.
CCGGGGACCCGGAGCACTTCTTCGACCTGGAGTCGATAGAGGACCCCTCGGCTCTGCTGGCGCGCTCCAGTGAGCTCGCGCACGCGTTCCGCGCGGCGGCGGACCGGGCGACGGAGTTCCAGGCGATGGCGGCGGCCCAGCTCGCCGACCCGCGCCGGTTCGACCGGCTGACGGCGGCGGACATCGCGGAGCGGGCGGAGTGGACCGAGGACTACGCGAAGAAGATGGTGGAGTTCGGGCGGGACCTGCTGCGGGGTGAGGCGGCGGGCGAGAGCCACAGCCGGGTGGAGCCCATCTGAGTCCGTCCGAGCCGGCCCGGTCCCCTACGGGTGACCCCGTACACCTCTCGGCAGACCTCGACGGCGGTCGACTCGTACGACCCGTAGTACCTCAGTAGCTCCCCAGCCCCCTCCCCCGGCATATGCCAGGCGGGCAAGATACCGCCCCCACCACCCATCCGTCCCGGTTTCCCGCAACTCTCCGAGATCCCCCGCTCACCCCCGGTAGATCTTTATCCCATGAGCGGCTCTTGGGACGAATGCGGAGACATCACCGGGGTCACCCCCGACGGCGCGGCATGGCTGGCCTCCGCGGGGGCGCACCCGCGCAGCCTGCTGTCCTTCTGGGAGGAACGGCCGGACGCCCCGGTCGTGCTGTCGTGCGGTGCGGTGTTCGACGTCGTGAGCACGGCGGCGGTGTTCGGCAGACGGATGCTGGACCGGCTGTGGGGCGAGGGGGAGGGCACGGGTCCGGTGGCGGTGTTCCGTGGCCGGATGCTGCTGTTCGCGGCCCCCGGCACGGCCCAGCGGCTGCCGTCCCTGCTCTCCTGGGAGCAGTGGAGCAGCGACGGCACCCGGACGGCGTGTCTCCCGCCGCTGCTGTGCCACGGCCCCGGTGACGCGATCACCGTCCCGGCGGTCACCGGCGAGGCCACCGCGGCGGCCCGCTGGCTGGTCGCCCCGGACACGCGTCACCCCTGGCTGCCGGGGGCGGAGGTACTGCTGTGGGCGGCGGTGCGGGCCGCGCGGGCAGCCGTCCGCCTATCGATTTCGCCGCGCCCGGATCAGGGTGCTAAGGTCTACGACGTCAGCAGGCGCCGCTAGCTCAGTTGGTTAGAGCAGCTGACTCTTAATCAGCGGGTCCGGGGTTCGAGTCCCTGGCGGCGCACTTGACGGAAAGGCCTCTCGCGGAAGCGGGGGGCCTTTCGCACATCTCTTTCGCGCGCACCTCTTGAGGGGCCTCAAGTACTACGGGTATCACCGGGGCGTGATCTTCACCGTCCACGCCCCCGAAGCCGTCCGCCCCTCCACCTCCACCCGTACCGCCCGCTCCCCCGGCACGGCCGGCACGGTGAAGCTCTCCCCCGCCCCCACCGGCGCGTCCGCGAGCGGCGGGTAGACGGACCGCTCCCAGCACGCCTCGCTGTGCGGATGCGCGTCGACGACCTCGACGGGCCCGCGCCCGGAGTCCGCCGCGCTGTGCACCCGGTAGACGAGCACCCCGGCCCGGCAGGCGGCCACATCGTCGCCGACGGGCCCGCGCGCCTCAAAGGCGAGCGCGCTGCCCACACCCGTACGCACGACCGCGAGTTTCGTCCCGTTGCCGAGCCCGAACGCCGGCGAGCCGGAGGCGCGGGTGATGGGGACGTCCGGCCCGGCGGCCAGCGGTTCGAGGGTGAGGCGGGTCGTCCCGGAGTCCCGTACGCACACCACCTGGCGGGGCTGGAGCCACCCCAGTTTCCACTTGTGCCAGCCGAACAGGTCGGGAGCCAGCCCGAACTGACTGCCCATCAGGTCCCAGTCGCCGACGTACGTGTCCCAGTCGCCCTTGCCGTCGGCGGGCCGGTGGTAGAGGTCGGGGAGGTCGAAGACGTGCCCGGTCTCGTGGGCGAGGACCAGCCGGTCCGGCGGGTGCTGCTCGAAGACGGTGACGACACGCCGGATCGCGGTGCCGTCCGCCCGCAGCGGCACGTCCAGGTTGACGACCTTCGTCGCGTCGGAGTCGACGCCGGGCGCGTCCGGATCGGCGACGAAGTAGACGACGTCGTACCGCGAGAAGTCGACGTCGGGATCGGCGGCGGCGAGCGCGTCGCGCAGGTAGGCGGCGCGGCGCTCGGCGTTCCAGTCGCGCTGTATGGCGTACGCCGTGGACGGCTGCGGCATCCGGATCCACCGCTTGAGGGGGTGGGCGCGCAGGGTGAAGCGGCCGTAGGAGGCGCGGCGGAAGAAGTCGGAGGTGGCCGGGAAGTGGTCGGCGGCGAGTTCGGCGGGGGTGGTGCGCGGGCGGCTGTCGGGGAAGGAGAGGAAGACCATCACCGCGTCGAGGGAGCGGACGGGGCGCGGATAGGCGGCGTTCCAGGTGTCGAGGCCCTCGGAGTGGTGGGCGGCGGTGCGGGTGAGGGCGCAGGGCGCGGTGGAGAAAGGTTCGGCCACCGACGGGACACCGGCGAGGGAGCTCGCGGCGAGCGCGGAGAGCGTGGTGAACACGGCCGCTGACGTGCGCAGGCGGGGGCGCGGGAGCGGACGCGGCACGAGGACCTCCGGAGGCGGGCGGATCTGGGGACACCTCCACCCACCCTGTACGGGTTTGTCATACCACGCGCTGTTTGTCTGCCCCGGACGAGTGAGTCGTACGACGAACCGGGCGACGCCCGACACCCCGGAACGCTCACGGAACGTCACATGTGGTCCGAGGTCCGCAGAACCGGTCCGGCTGCGGGCAGAAACGATCTGTCAGAAGAGTGGGTAGGTCATGGACACTTGGCAGTGGCTGCGGTGGTCCGGGCCCAGCCTCTATGATCGGCACACTTTCCTGACACTTTCCTGCGCGGACAGAGATCGAGTGCACTGCGGGAGCGAGCGGTGAGCGGAACGTCCGAAGGGCCGACGCCCGCGGCAGACCTCGACCGGTCCGCCGTTACAGAGAGTGACACTTTGGCATCGGATGGTGCCCGGGGGCCGAACGGCGCCCTCGGCCCGTCCGCGTATCAGGCGGTCTTCGCCGCGTCCCCGTCGGCGATGGCCGTCGTGGGGCGGGACGGGGCGATCGTCTCCGTCAACACGGCCTTCGCGGAGATCCTCGGGGCCGCCGCCGAGGGGCTGGTCGGGCGGGTCGCCGCCGATCTGCTCGACCTCGCGTCCGACGCGCGCACCTGGCACGCGTACCGCGAGGTGCTGTACGGCCGGCAGGCCGAACTCCGGTGCGCGCGGTGGCTGAAGCAGCCCGACGGGCGGGCCGTGTGGGCGCGGGTGACCGTGTCCCCGCTGGGCGGCGACACGCCCGGGGTGCTGCTGTCGGTCGCCGACATCAGCGCGCGGCGCGAACTCCAGGCGCGGCTGCGCCACCTCCAGATGCACGACCCGGTGACCCGGCTCCCCAACAGGGCTTTGTTCTTCGAACGGTTGTCGGCCGCGCTGGAGCCCGACGCGTACGAACGCGGCGGGACCGGGCGGATCGGGCTGTGCTACCTCGACCTCGACGGCTTCAAGGCCGTCAACGACACGCTCGGGCACCGGGTGGGCGACCGGCTGCTCGCGGCCGTCGCCGAGCGGCTCAACTCCTGTGCGGAGGAGGCGGGTCGGGCCAGAGCGGCCGCGCCGCTCGTCGCACGGCTCGGCGGGGACGAGTTCGCGCTGCTCGTCGCGGACTCCACCGGCACCGACCAGCTCGCGGAGTTGGCCGAGGCAGTCCTCAAGTCCCTTCAGGCGCCGTTCGATCTGGACGGCCAGCGGCTCAACGTCACCGCGTCCATCGGGGTCGTGGAGCGCCACGCCGCGGGGACGACGGCAACGGGCCTGGTGCAGGCGGCGGATACGACGCTGTACTGGGCCAAGGTCGACGGCAAGTCCCGGTGGACGCTGTTCGACCCCGAGCGCAACGCCCACCTGATGACCCGTCAAGCTCTCGCCTCCACCCTCCGGCCCGCCATCGAGCGGGGTGAATTCGTGCTGGAGTACCAGCCGTTGGTCGGGATGTCCGACGGACGGCTGCGCGGCGTCGAGGCGTTGGTGCGCTGGGACCATCCGCGTTTCGGTCTGCTGCCGCCGAATCGGTTCGTCGGCCTGGCCGAGGAGGACGGCTCTATCGTGCCGCTCGGCCGGTGGGTCCTCGAAAGCGCCTGCCAGCAGGCACGCCGCTGGCAGTTGGACCACCCGGACGAGACTCCGCTCTTCGTCAGCGTCAACGTCGCCGTCCGCCAGGTGTGGGACTCCGATCTCGTCGCCGATGTCGCGGAGATCCTCGCCGAGACCGAACTGGCGCCGGGACTGCTCCAGTTGGAGCTGACGGAGTCGGCCGTCATGGGGTCCGCGGGCCGTCCCCTCCAGGCGCTCCAGGCGCTCAGCGACATGGGCGTCCGGATCGCCATCGACGACTTCGGGACGGGGTACTCCAACCTCGCCTACCTCAGCCGTCTGCCGGTGTCCGTGCTGAAGCTGGACGGTTCCTTCGTGCGGGGCTTCCAGTACGACGGGTCGGGGGCGCCGCCCAATCCCGCCGACGAGGTCGTCGTCGAGGCGATGATCGACCTCGCCCATCGGCTGGGGCTGACGGTCACCGCGGAGTGCGTGGAGACGGCTTCGCAGGCGGCGCGGCTGCGGAGGATCGGGTGCGACACGGGGCAGGGGTGGCTGTACTCGCGTCCGGTGTCGGCCGAGCGGATCGCGGAGTTGCATGTGAGTGGGGCGCAGGGGGCGGCTTCGGGGCAGGGGGTGGGTTCGGCGCCGGGGGTTGGGCCGGGGGCAGGGGCGGCTGCGGGGCCGGGTGTCGGGTCGGCGGCGGGGCCGGTGCCCGGGAAGAACGGGGAGGTTCGGGCTCTGGGGAGGCCCTAGAGGGGCGTCTCCGGGGGCGATATTCGGCCAACCACCCGTGAGCGTCTCGGGTGTTGCCGTACACCCCTCCCAACTCACCTCTCCCACCCGTCGGCTGAGGGAATCGGCGGTGTATCACGCTCCGCGATCGGCGGACGAGGGGACGTCGTGTCGCCGGGCGTCACTCCGCACCCGGCGACCTCACGCCGCTCCCTCACACCGTGGGCAACCCGTACGCATCCGCGATCAACTCGTACGACCGCACCCGCAGTTCACCCCGGTGCGCGTGGCTCGTCAGCATCAACTCGTCGGCTCCGGTGCGCTTCTGGAGGTCGTCCAGCCCCGCGCGCACCTGGTCGGCCGGGCCGTGGACGATGTTCGCGGTCCAGGAGTCGATGAACTCGCGTTCGAGTTCCGACAGTTGGTGGGCCTCCGCCTCCTCGGGGGACGGGAAGAGGCCGGGGCGGCCGGTGCGCAGGCGGACCATGTTGAGGCCGGTGGCGAGGAGTTGGCGGCGGGCCTCGGGCTCGTCGTCGACGGCGAGGGCGGAGACGCCGATGAGGGCGTAGGGGGCGTCGAGGACGGCCGAGGGGGTGAACGACTCGCGGTAGAGGTCCAGCGCCGGGACCGTGTTCTGCGCGGAGAAGTGGTGCGCGAAGGCGAAGGGGAGTCCGAGGGCGCCGGCGAGGCGTGCGCTGAAGCCGGAGGAGCCGAGGAGCCAGATCGGCGGGCGGTGGGGGGACTGGACGCCGCCGGGGGCGGTGCCCTGGACGGGTCCAGGGATGGCGTGGATACGCCGGTAGGGGTGGCCGTCGGGGAAGTCGTCGTCGAGGAAACGCGTCAACTCCGCGAGCTGCTCGGGGAATTCGTCGGCGCCCTCGTGGAGGCGGTCGGTGCGGCGCAGGGCCGCCGCGGTCGCGCCGTCCGTGCCGGGCGCCCGGCCCAGGCCGAGGTC
>NZ_JBTYMC010000340.1:0-6648 GCF_054880855.1 Streptomyces sp. S6
CCGCCCGGTGGCCCCCGCGCCGATCCGGAACCGTGCCGAACGCCCCGCGCGCGTGCGCGGTCCCCGCAGGCCGGACGGCGTGTCCCGGCCAAGCGTCACGGAGTCGGGGACGGGAGGGCATCGACTGCGGGAGAGTGGACAGACGCGGTAGAGGAGGCCGTCGCGAGGACGGAGGAAAGGTCAGATGCTGAGGACTGGGGTGGCCGGACGGCGCCTGGACATTCTGGAATGGCTCAAGGAGCCCGCCCTGCACTTCCCCGCGCGGCGCGGTGCCTGCCCCGAGCGCGGCGTCACCGCGGGAGCGCTCGCCCACAAACTCGGCGTCCGCAGGAAGGTCGCGGACAACCACCTCGCCCTCCTCGCGCGCGCGGGACTGCTGCGGTCCGAGAAGGTCGGCCTCAGGACCTACTACCGGCGTGACGAGATGCGGATCGCGGAGGCCGCGCGCATGTTCGAGAAGGGCTGGCAGCGGTAGCGCGGACGGGCTGGTGGGACGGGGGAGACCCGCCCGGGGAAAGCCCCGGCAAAGCCCCGGGCCCGCACGCATGGACCCCGGCGCCCGCTGGGAGGATTACCTCTTCCGACAGGAAGGGCTCACCTTTCATGGACCGCCGCGCGGCTCTCGTCCCCCTCCGGTACGTCACTCTCCCGGGCCACGGCCCCGAGGACGTCGTGGCGGACGAGGCCGGCAGAGTCCTCACCGGTGTCGCGGACGGGAGGATCTTCCGGATATCAGGCCTCGACGACCCCGGCGCGGCCCGCGTCGAGCACGTCGGGGAGATCGGCGGACGCCCCCTCGGCCTCGAACTCCTCCCGGACGGCGGCCTGCTGGTGTGCGACGCGCAGGGCGCCCTGCTGCACCTGGACACCGGCGACGGAAGCGTGCGCGTCCTGACCGAGTCCGCCAAGGGGGAGCCGCTGAGGTTCTGCAGCAACGCCGTCGCGACGGCCGACGGTACCGTCTACTTCACCGTCTCCAGCCGGGAGTTCGCGCTGGGGGAGTGGCTCGGCGACCTCGTCGGACACACCGGCACCGGACGGCTCCTGCGGCTCTCGCCGGGGGCCGACACGCCCGAGGTGCTGCTGGAGGGGCTCCAGTTCGCCAACGGGCTCGCGGTGAGCGGCTGCGGGTCGTTCCTGATCGTCGCCGAGACCGGCGCCCGGCGTCTGACCAGGTACTGGCTCACCGGACCCCGCACCGGACTCGCCGAGCCCTTCGCGGAGGACCTCCCGGGCCACCCGGACAACCTGTGGCGCGACGGCACCGACGGCGTCGTCTGGGTCGCCCTCGCGGGCCCCCGCGTGCCCGGCCTCGGCCTCCTGCACCGGGCGTCACCGGCGGTCCGCCGGCGTGCCGCGCGTGTCGCCCTGCACGCCCCCTACCGGCCCTCCGGGACGGTCGGTGTCCTCGCCGTCGACGACACCGGCCGGATCGTCCACCACCTCACCCGGCGGCGCTCCGGCTTCCGCATGGTGACCAGCGTCTGCCGCACACCGGACGGCCTGCTGGTCCTCGGCAGCCTGAACGAGCGCGGGATCGCCGTCTGTGCGCCCGTCTGACTCTTGAACGGCGGAGTTACCCTGGGCCCGGCCGTGATCACTGCGGTCGGGCAGGAGACGGACGACATGACAGCGCCTGGGGCACCGAGCCCGCGCGAGGGACAGCTTCCGGTGGTCGCGGTGGTGGCCGTGGGAGGTGTGCTGGGTTCTCTGATCCGGTACGGGACCGGGCTGATCTGGCCCGCGCGCGAGGGCGGTTTCCCCTGGGCGACCTTCGGGATCAACGTCGTCGGGTGCGCGGTGATCGGGGCGTTCCTGGTGCTCGTCACGGAGATCCTCACCGTCCACCGGCTGGTGCGGCCGTTCTTCGGCACCGGTGTCCTCGGCGGGTTCACGACGTTCTCGACGTACGCCGTCGACTTCCGGAAACTGGTGGGGGACGGCCACCCCGCGACCGCCTTCGCCTACCTGGCGGGCACCCTGTGCGCCGCCCTGGCCGCCGTGTGGCTCGCGGCCACCACCACCCGCCGACTCTTCACGAAGAGGCAGACATGACGAGGCTGACCGGCAACGCGCTCAGGTTGACCGTGTTGATCGGGGAGAGTGACACGGTCAACCATCGACCGCTGTATGCGGAGATCGTGCACCGCGCGCACGCGGCGGGGCTCGCCGGGGCCAGTGTGTTCCGGGGGATCGAGGGGTTCGGCGCGTCCTCGCGCGTGCACACCACCCGGCTGCTGTCCCTCGGCGAGGACCTGCCGGTCGCGGTGGTGATCGTCGACACCGAGGAACGCGTGCGCGCCTTCCTGCCGCAGCTCGACGGGCTCGTCACGGAGGGGCTGGTGACGCTGGAGCCGTGCCTGGTCGTCGCCCCCACCGGCCGCCCGGCGGAATCCGGCGAACCGGACAAGAAGGGTAAGAACTGGTTGTGAACTGGCTGCTGGTCGCCGTCGGCGGCATGGTCGGGGCGCCGCTGCGCTACCTCACCGACCGCGCGGTGCAGTCCCGGCACGACTCGGTGTTCCCGTGGGGCACGTTCGCCGTCAACGTCGTCGGGTGTCTCGTCCTCGGCACGCTCACCGGGGCCGCGTCCGCCGGGCCGGATCTGCGGCTGTTGCTGGGGACCGGCCTGTGCGGCGCGCTGACCACGTACTCGACGTTCTCCTACGAGACGCTCCGGCTGGCCGAGGCGGGCGCCGGGCTGTACGCCTTCGCCAACGTCGCGGGCAGTCTGGTGGCGGGGCTCGGGGCGGCCTCCGGGGGGTTCTGGATCGGGCAGACGTTCTGGTCGTAGCGGAGAAACAGGAGGAACCGGGCCCTACTCGGGGCTGGTAGGACTGTCCCCGAAAGTCCTGTCCCTGTCCCCTTTCCTCCGCTTCCCGCAGAACTGGATTCCATGAGCATCTCCGTCGGCCAAGCAGTCGTCCTCGGAGTCGTCGAGGGCGTGACCGAGTTCCTCCCCGTCTCCTCGACCGGCCATCTGAAGATCACCGAGGGTCTGATGGGCATCCCCGTCGACAAGCCCTCCGTCGTCGGCTTCTCCGCCGTGATCCAGGTCGGGGCGATCGCCGCCGTGTTCGTGTACTTCTTCAAGGACATCGTGCGGATCGTCTCCGCCTGGGGCCGGGGGATCGCGAACAAGGAGGAGCGCTACCACCACGACTACAAGTTCGCCTGGTGGGTCATCTACGCGACGATCCCGATCGTGATCGTCGGCCTCGCCGCGAAGCCGCTGATCGACGGCGCGCTGGGCTCGCTGTGGGTGGTGGCCGGCTCCCTGATCCTCGGCAGCGGTGTCATGTGGGCGGCCGACCAGATGGGCCGGCACAAGCGCGGTGAGGACGACACGTCGTTCAAGGACGCGATGCTCGTGGGCAGTTCGCAGATTCTCGCGTTGCTCTTCCCCGGTTTCTCCCGCTCCGGCGCCACCATGTCGACCGCGCTGATCCTCGACCTCGACCGGGTCGCGGCTACCCGCCTCTCCTTCTTCCTCGGCATCCCGGCGCTGACCGGAGCGGGCCTGTACGAGCTGAAGGACGCCCTCGGCGCGGGCGTCGGCGCGCTGCCCCTGGCCGTCGGAACCGTCGTCTCGTTCGCAGTCGCGTACGCCTCCATCGCGTGGCTGCTGAAGTTCGTCGCCAAGCACTCCTTCAACGCGTTCGTCGTCTACCGCCTGGTCGTCGGCGTCCTGCTGTTCGGACTGCTCTCCACGGGTGCGCTGAGCGCCTGATCAGACCACCGGGCGTGGGTGAGGCTTTCAGCCCCCACGCCCGGTGAATTTTTCTTTTCGCTTCTCTTGACACCGCCTGTCGCTCAGCCGCACCATCACTCCCGTGAACCTGTCAGACAGCCAGACAGGTGGTTCTGGGCCCCGTCGCGTGAGCGCGATGGAGGCGGTCCTCACCCACCTCCGCCGCGCCATCGAACGCGGCGAGTACGCCATCGGCGACAAGCTGCCCTCCGAGGCCGAGCTCTGCCGCACCCTGGAGGTGTCCAGGCCCGTGCTCCGCGAGGCCCTGCGCGCCCTCCAGACGATGGGACTGACGGTCGCCAAGACCGGCAAGGGCACCTTCGTGATCGCGAGCACCGTCGAGGACCCCACCTTCGGCGACTACGCGGCCAGCGACCTCCTCGAAGTGCGCCGCCACATCGAGATCCCGGTCGCCGGGTACGCGGCCCTGCGCCGCACCCCGGAGAACCTGGACCACCTGACCCACCTCCTGGACCGCATGGAACGGGAGACGGACACCACCGCGTGGGTCGCGATGGACACCCTCTTCCACCTCGCCGTCGCCGAAGCCGCCCAGAACCCGGTCTTCCGCCGGGTCATCGAGGAGATCCGCGACGCACTGGCGCGTCAGTCGGCCTTCCTCAACGAACTGGGCGGCCGGCGCGAACAGTCCAACCGTGAGCACCGCGCCATCGTGGAGGCGCTCATGGACGGTTCCGAACCCGACGCGGTGGAGGCCATGAGCCATCACCTCGACCGCGTCGAGACGTCCCTCACCGACATCGTGCGCCCCGAGCGCGCGACCACTCCCCTGGAAGGCGGACCCGAGGCGTGAGCGAACAGCACCTCAAAGACGAGACGCGCCCCTCGTCCCCGCACGTCGACGCCGGAGACGAGGGATACAGCAAGTCCCTCAAGCACCGGCACGTCAACATGATCGCCATCGGCGGGGCCATCGGCACCGGCCTCTTCCTCGGCGCGGGCGGCCGGCTCGCCGACGCCGGACCCTCCCTCTTCATCGCCTACGCGGTCTGCGGAATCTTCGCCTTCCTCGTGGTGCGCGCCCTCGGCGAACTCGTCCTGTACCGGCCCTCCTCCGGCGCCTTCGTGTCCTACGCCCGGGAGTTCCTCGGCGAGAAGGGCGCCTACACGGCCGGCTGGATGTACTTCCTCAACTGGGCGACGACCGGCATCGCCGACATCACCGCCGTCGCCACCTACACGCACTACTGGGGCATGTTCTCCGACATCCCCCAGTGGGTGCTCGCATTGATCGCCCTCGCGGTCGTGCTGACCGTCAACCTCATCTCCGTCAAGATCTTCGGCGAGCTGGAGTTCTGGTTCGCGATCATCAAGGTGAGCGCGCTCGTCGTCTTCATGGTCATCGGGATCTTCCTGCTGGTCACCCAGCACCAGGTCGACGGCCACACCCCCGGTCCGTCCCTCATCACCGACAACGGCGGCATCTTCCCCAACGGCCTGCTGCCCATGCTCCTGATCGTCCAGGGCGTCGTCTTCGCCTACGCCTCCGTCGAACTCGTCGGCGTCGCGGCGGGGGAGACCGAGAACCCCGAGCAGATCATGCCGAAGGCGATCAACTCGATCATGTGGCGCGTCGGCCTCTTCTACGTCGGCTCCGTCATCCTCCTGTCGATGCTGCTGCCCTGGAACGTCTACAAGGCGGGCGAGTCCCCCTTCGTGACGGTCCTGTCCAACATCGGCGTCCCGGCCGCCGGCGGCGTCATGAACCTCGTCGTCCTCACGGCCGCCATGTCCTCCCTGAACTCCGGCCTCTACTCCACCGGACGCATCCTGCGCTCCATGGCCGTCAACGGCTCCGCCCCCGCCTTCACCGCGAAGATGAGCCGCACCCAGGTCCCCTACGGCGGCATCCTCCTCACCAGCGGCGTCTGCGTCCTCGGTGTCGGACTCAACTTCGTCGTCCCGGCGGACGCCTTCGAGATCGTCCTCAACTTCGCGGCCATCGGCATTCTCGCCACCTGGGGAATGATCATGGTCTGCCACCTGTTGTTCTGGCAGAAGACCCAGAAGGGCGAGCTGACCCGCCCCGGCTACCGGCTGCCGGGCTCCCCCTGGACCGAGATCGTGACGCTGGTGTTCCTCGCCTCCGTCCTGGTCCTCATGTACGCCGACGGCGGCGCCGGACGCACCACGGTGCTGTGCCTGCCGCTGATCGTCGGAGCGCTCGTCGCCGGCTGGTACGCCATCCGGGGACGCATCCAGCGCACCTCCACGAAAGCCGGCGCGTGACCCTGCGCCGGCCCACGACAACCCGCAGGCAGTGATGTTCAGCAGCACCCCCACCGACGCCCCCCTGATCCGCGAACCCCTCCACGCCCCCGTCGCGCACCTCGTGCGCGCCGGGGTCACCGAGGGCGTCCACTACGGCTCCGTAGTCGTCCTCGGCGCGGACGGGGAGGTCTCCCTCCAGCTCGGCGACATCGAGGCCGCCTTCTACCCCCGCTCCGCCCTCAAGCCCGTCCAGGCCGTCGCCATGGTCCGCGCCGGGCTCCCCCTCGACGGCGAGCTGCTCTCGCTCGCCGCCGCCAGCCACTCCGGCGAGGAACGCCACCTCGCCGGGGCCCGGCGGATCCTGGAGCTGGCCGGCATCCCCGAGGACGCGCTGCGCAACGTCGAGGACATGCCCTACGGCGCCGTCCAGCGCGACGAGTGGATCAGGGCCGGCCGGGGGCCCTCGCGGCTCGCGCAGAACTGCTCCGGGAAACACGCCGCGATGCTCTACACCTGCAAGCTCAACGGCTGGTCCCTGGACGGCTACCTCGACCCCGGCCCTCACCTCATCGCGTGAGCCTTCACCTCACCGCCGCCCTGACGACCCGCTGGGCGACCCCATTCATCTCCTTCCCCTTCGCATCGGTCGCGTTGATCGAGTAGAC
>NZ_JBTYMC010000341.1:0-6540 GCF_054880855.1 Streptomyces sp. S6
CGGCACGCTGGCCGCACTGCAACCCGCCGCCCGCGCCGAGGCCCTGCTGCACCTCGTGCGCACCGAGGCGGCGCGCGTCCTCGGCCACGACGGACCCGACGGCATCGACGCCGAACGGGCCTTCGGCGACCTCGGCTTCGACTCGCTGACCTCCGTCGAACTGCGCAACAGGCTGGCCGGCACGACCGGGCTGCGCCTCCAGCCCACCCTGGTCTTCGACCACCCGACCCCGGCCGCCCTCGCCGCCGCGCTGGACGACCGGTTCACCGCCCCGGCGCCGAGCACGGGCGCCGTGTCCGCCGCACCGGCCGACCCGACGACGTCCGTCGCCGACGCGGTGGAGGCGCTCTACCGGCACGCGGTGTCGGTCGGGCAGTTCGGCCGGGCCGCCAAGGTCCTGATGAACTCGGCGGGCCTGCGCCCCTCGTTCGCCTCCGCCGAGGACGCGGGCCGGGCGCCGGGCCTGGTGCGCCTCGGGGAGGGCGACGGCACGGGCCGGCCCGCGCTGATCGGCCTGCCGTCGACGTCGGTGTGGGCCAGCGACCAGGAGTTCGTCGCGCTGGCCCGGCCGCTGCGCGGGCTGCGGGACACCTACTCGCTGATGATGCCGGGCTTCGCCTCGGGAGAACTCGTCGCCGACAGCGTCGACGCGGCGGCCGAGCACGCGGCGCGGACCATCCTGCGCACACTGGACGGCGCCCCGTTCGCGCTGGCCGGCCGCTCCTCCGGCGGCTCCCTCGCCTACGCGGTCGCCGCCCGACTGGAGGAGCTGGGCTCACCGGCCGTGGGCGTCGTCATGCTGGACACCTATCTGGCGGGCACACCGCAGACCGAGTACATGGTCCACGTCATGGAGTCCCGCTCCCTCGAACGCGAGGCCGAGTTCGGCCGGATGACGGGTCTTCGGCTCACCGCGATGGCGTCGTACTTCTCGCTCTTCGAGACCTGGGCACCCGCCCCGCTGCGCACGCCCGGACTGCTGCTGCGCGCCTCCGTGCCCGTCATGCCGGACCCCGGGCACACGCAGGAGGTGCCGCAGGAGTGGCAGACCGTGTGGCCGGTCCCGCTGACGGTGACGGATGTACCCGGCGATCACCACTCCATGATCGAGGACCACGGCGACACCACCGCGACGGTGATCCACGACTGGCTGACCGGTCTCGGAGCGTGACTTTCGTATTGCCCCCGTTCCCGCTTATCGCGCACAGGGGACGGAGGGAATTAATCGAGAGGAAGCGCCCGGTCATTGCGCAGTAATTCCGGGCGCTGGAATGCGAGAGAGGGACTGCGGCAATGTAAACGTGTCAGTCATCGCTTGAAACTTCTACGACCTGGCCTATAGTTGGGGCGTGACAGTGGGGCATCCTGTATGCGCGAGAGACCGAGAAGAGTGAACTGACTCCAGTACGCCGAAATTGTTCACGCCGTTTTTACAGCGGGTCCGGGACCGGAAGTGGAACGCGATGATTCAAAGTTGTCGAGATGGTCAACTCTTGTCCATGAAATCGCTGTACGCCTCGTGCACGCGTGGCAATCCCCTCAGCGTCGTCCTGGAAGGCGGTGTGGGATGCGGCAAGACCGCCCTTCTCGACCTGTTCACCCAGTACTGCACCGGGCAGGGGGCGAGGGTCCTCACCGTCGCCCCCACCGTCGCGGCGGACAAGGCGGCCTCGGCCCAGGAGATACAGAACCTCGTCGACCGGCTGGAACACCTCTCCCGTGACGCACCGGTCGTCGTCTGCCGCGACGACCCCCAGAGCCGGGACGAACACGGCACCCGGCTCCTCCTCGACGTCATGCGCAGGCTCGCCGACAAACCGGTGATGCTGGTCCTCACCCTGCTGCCCTTCGGCGGCGCCTTCGCCCCCGCCCTCCACCGCGACCTCCTCCGCCAGCCCGACGTCCACCGCATCCGGCTGCACCCGCTGACCCTGCAACAGGGCCGCGAGATGTGGACGGCCCTGGGCGCCACCACCTCCCCGGACGGCGCCGAGACGGCACACGCCGTCAGCGGCGGCAACCCCCTCCTGCTGTACGCCCTCTCCGAAGAGGCCGGCACATCACCCTCCCCGAACCAGTGGCCCCAGCCGCACGGCCTCTTCGTCCAGGAAGCCGTCGCCTGCGTACGCGAGAGCGGCCCGCTCGCCCTGAAGGTCGCCGCCGGCATGGCCGCACTCGGCGAGTTCGCCGACCTCGACAGCCTGGCCACCGTCCTCAAACTGAGCCCCGTCGCCGTCGACTACGGCCGCAACCTGCTGGGCGCCGCCGGATTCCTCCAGGGCTGGCGCATCCGCCACCCGCACGTCGCCGCCGGCATCCTCGAAGAACTGGGGCGCGAGCAGCGCACCGCCCTCGACGCCGAGGTCGCCGAACTCCTCCACCGGCGCGGCACCGGCCCCGGCGAACTGGCCCGGCTCCTCCTGCGGACCCGCACCGTCGCCGGCCCCTGGCAGATCTCCGTCCTGGAACGAGCCGCCGCCGAAGCACTCGACAAGGACGACGTCCGCCTCGCCGACGACTGCCTCGCCCTGGCCGAACAAGCGGCCACCGCATGCCAGGACTACGCCCGCATCGTCCACAAACGCTACGGCGTGACCATGCGCACCGCCCCCTGGACGGCCGCCCCCAGATTCCTCCAGCAGATCACGGACGAACCCTGCCCCCACGGCCACGAGCCCTGCGAGGCCCGCATCGCGCTCCACGCCCGGCTGCTCCTGGAATGCGGCAGGCTGGAGGAAGGCATCACCGCCCTGCGGACGGCCCTCCCCCCGGCCGAGGCCGCAGAAGAGGCCCTCGGCCCGCAGGACGCCCACTGGCCCTGGATCTTCCAGGCCGTCCCCGACCTGCGCGACACCGGAGTCCTCGGCTCCGGCGCCGGACAGGCCCTCAACGAGCTGATCCAATTCGGCTTCGGATTCGGCCTCAGCCGCCTCAGCTCCCACCGCACCGACGCCCGCCAGGCCGAGGAACACCTGCGCACCCTCGAACTCGGCGACAACACCCTCAACCTCATCGTCCCCGCACTGGTCTGCCTGATCAGGGAAGGCCGCCCCGACCTCGCCGGCGCCTGGGCCGCGCACTTCACCCGCGAGGCCGCCGGACGCGGAGTCGAAGGCTGGCGGCAGGTCCTCACCGCCGTCCGCGCCGAGGCCGACCTCGCCCGAGGCTGGCTCACCGAGGCCGAGGGCCACGCCCGCGACGTCCTCGACGCCTGCACCGGAGAACCCAGCTACTGGATCCAGGGCGGCCCCCTCGCCGTCCTCGTCGACGTCTGCGCCGCCACCGGCCGCTACGAGGAGGCCACCCGGCTCCTCGACCGGCCGCTGCCCGCGGACTTCGCGCAGAGCTTCTTCTCCCTCCCCTTCCTGCTGGCCCGCGGCCACTTCCTGGCCGGCCTCGGCCGCTCCCACCTCGCCCTCTCGGACTTCCTCGCCGTCGGCCGCCGCGCCGCCCGCTGGCAACTGCCCGGCTGGCTGGAACCCGCCTGGCGCATCGACGCGGCCGAGACCTGGCTCAGGATCGGCAACGAACAGGAATGCGCCCGCCTCCTCACCGAACACGAAGACGCCGCCTCCGGCACCGAACCGGTCCACTCCGGGCAATGTCTCCGGGTCCGCGCCTGGCTCGCCGGCCGACAGGAACGCCCCGCCCTGCTCGACCGCGCCATCGAACGCCTGCGGGAGACCAGCGGCGGCTGGGTGCTCGCCGAGGCACTGACCGACCTCGCCGACGCCCACCAGGAACTCGGCCAGAGCGGCCCCGCCGAACAAGCCCTGTGCGAGGCCAGGCAACTCGCCAAGGAATCCCGCTCCGGAGTCCTCCTCGAACGCATCGCCGCCCTCAGCGACGGCGACCCCACCACCGGCCGCGCCCCCCGAGGCCCCCACTCCCTGAACCTCGCCTCCATCCTCAGCGAGTCCGAACTCCGCGTCGCCGCCCTCGCGGCCCGAGGCAGCACCAACCGCGAGATCTCCGAAGAACTCTTCATCACCGTCAGCACGGTGGAACAGCACCTCACCCGCGTCTACCGCAAACTCGACATCACCTCCCGCCAGGAACTCCCCCTCTACGTCGAGGCAGCCCTGCGCGAAGCGGTCTGAACTCCCCCCACAAGACCTTTGAGCCTGCCCGGTACATACCAGGCAGGCTCTTTCAGTTTCCCCTCATTCAGTTGTGCCGCACAGTCCCGGTGTCAGACGGAACCCGCGGACAGGTTCCTCGCCATTTCGACGAGAGAAGCCGCGTCCAGCGACGCGATCTCAGCCTCCGCAGACACCACAGGCGAGGGCGCACCCGGCGCGAGAGCCAGCAGCGAGTCCAGCAGACCGCTCTCCCGCAGCCGCTCCAACGGCACGGACAGCAGCAGACTCCGCACCCGCGCCTCGCTCTCCTCCACCCGCACCCCGCCCACCGGCTCCCGACCGGCACCCTCGAACAGCCGCCCGCCGACGAACGCGGCGAGAGCGTCCAGCCGGGGATGGTCGAACACCAGCGTCGCCGGCAACCGCAACCCCGTGGCCGCGTTCAACCGGTTACGCAACTCCACCGCCGTCAGAGAATCGAACCCCATCTCCCGGAACGACCGCTGAGCGTCGATCAGCGCGGGCGCCGCATGCCCGAGCACCGCGGCCACCTCACCCCGCACCAACGCCAGCAGAGCACTGTCACGCCGCTCCACCGGCAACGCCGCCAACCGCCGGCGCAACACGTCACCCGGCTCCCGGGACTCCCGCGCCGCCCGCCGCCGCACACCACCACCGGAACCCGCGAGGGACCGCAACAGCGGCGGCAGAGAACCCCGCACACCCCAGGCACGCAGCGCCGCCGAGTCCACCGGCGCCGCGACGACCGCCTCCCCGACAGCGGCACCGGTCAGCGCCGCGTCGAACAGAGCCAGACCCTCCTCGTCGGACAGCGCCTTGAAACCACCCGAGCGCAGCCGCCGGTGATCGGCGGCCGTGAGATGCGCGGTGAGCGCGCTCTGAGTCGCCCACAGACCCCACCCGACAGACACGGCCGACCCGCCGAACGTGCGGGCATAAGAGTCGAGGAAAGCGTTGGCCGCCGCGTAGTTGGCCTGCCCCGGCGAACCGAGAGCCGCGGCGGCGGAGGAGAACAGCACGAACCGCCGGACACCCGGATGCAGTCGCGCCAGCTGCGCCAGCTGCTGGACGCCGTACGTCTTCGGACGCAGCACCCCGGCCAGCCGCTCAGGAGTCAGCGCGGAGAGCGCCCCGTCGTCGGTGACACCCGCGCAGTGCACGACCGCCGCGAGCCTCAGCCCGGCGTCGGACAGCACGGTGTGCAGCCGGGCCGGCACATCGGGGTCACCGATGTCGCCGGCCACGACCACGACCTCCACATCCGCGCTGACGCTGGTCAGCACGGTGCGAAGCGCGTCGGCCCGCTGGGTCTGCGGGCCGCCGCGAGACAGGAGGGTGAGATGCCGTACGCCGTGCAGTTCGACGAGACGCCGGGCGACGAGCGCCCCCAGCGTCCCGGTACCGCCGGTCACGAGTACGGTCTCACCGGGGGCGAAGCCGGACACCGGGAGCGTCAGGACGGCTTTGCCGGTGAGGGTGGCTTGGGCGAGGGCGCGGAAGGCGTCGGGGGCGTGGTGGATGTCCCAGGTGGTGACGGGGGGTGGGGTGAGGGTGCGGGTGGTGAAGTGGGGGTGGAGGGTGTCGAGGATGTGCTGGATGTGGTCGGGGCCGGCGTCGGCGAGGTCGAAGGGGTGGTAGGTGACGCCGGGGTGGTCGGCGGCGATCTGGTGGGGGTCGCGGAGGTCGGTCTTGCCCATCTCCACGAACCGCCCGCCGTTCGGGAGCAGTCGGAGAGAGGCATCCGTGGCCTCACCTGCCAGGCAGTTGAGGACGACGTCCATGCCCTTGCCGTCGGTGGCGTTCAGGAAGTGGTCGTGGAAGTCGAGGGTGCGGGAGTCTCCGATGTGGGCGTCGTCAAGTCCTGCGGCGCGCAGGGCGTCCCACTTGCCGCGTGAGGCGGTGGCGAACACCTCGGCCCCCAGGTGCTGGGCGAGTTGGACGGCGGCCGTGCCGACACCCCCGGCACCGGCGTGGATCAACACGCGCTGTCCGGCTCCGAGTTTCCCGAGGTCGGCCAGGCCGTACCACGCCGTCAGATACACCACCGACGCGGCAGCCCCCTCGACGTCGCTCCAGTCCTCCGGAACCGGCGCGAGCAACCGGGCATCAGCCACCGACACGGGCGCGAACGACGTGTTCAGGGTGCCCATCACCCGGTCCCCGACCGCGAACCGGGTCACACCCGGCCCCACCTCGGACACCACACCGCACCCCTCACTGCCCAGCCGGGCCGCGTCCGGGTACATGCCCAGCGCGATCAGGGTGTCCCGGAAGTTCATCCCGGCCGCCCGCACCGCCACCCGCACCTGCCCGGCCGCCAACTCGGCAGTCCCCTCGGCGTCCGGGACGAGCGCGAGGTCGCCGAACGAGCCGGGCTCGGTCACGTCGAGCCGCCACTGCGCGCACCCGGCGGGCTCGACGAGCGCGGACCCCGCCC
>NZ_JBTYMC010000342.1:0-6498 GCF_054880855.1 Streptomyces sp. S6
GGGACGGCACGCCGGGCGCGGTGGGCCGTCGAGCCCGCTGTCCGGCCGGAGCCGAGGAGGGCGCGCAGCGGGGCGAGCGTGTCGTTGGTGAGGCGGCCGGACCAGGCGAGGTCCCAGAGGGCGTCGGCGAGCTGGGGGTCGGTGGCGTCCGGGTGGGTGGTGGCGCGGACCTGGTCGGCGATCTGGCGGAAGAACAGGCCGTAGCCGCCGGTCAGGGCCGTGAGGACCGATTCGTGCAGGGCCGTCGGCTCCAGCGGGTGCGGCGGGGGCAGGAGCAGGGGGGCCGTGTCCGCGAGGTGGAGGGAGATCCAGCCGTCCTTGCCGGGGAGCACGCCCGCGCCGGCCCAGACGATCTCCCCGGCGGCGGTGAGTTCGTCGAGCATCGCCGGGGAGTAGTCCCGCACGCGCGACGGCAGGACCAGCTTCTCCAGCGCCGAGGCGGGGACGGAGGCGCCCTGGAGCTGCTCGACCGCGCGGACGAGGCCGTCGGTGCCCCTCAGGGCGTGGCTCTTGCCGACGTGCTGCCACTGGGGCAGGAACTGGGCGAGCGCGGCCGGGGGGACCGGCTCCAGCTCTTGGCGGAGCGCCGCGAGGGAGCGGCGGCGCAGGCGGCGCAGGACCGTCGCGTCGCACCACTCCTGGCCGATCCCTGCCGGGTGGAACTCGCCCTGGACGACCCTTCCGCTCGCCGCGAGCCGGTGCAGCGCGCCATCCGTGACGGCTGTGCCGAGGCCGAAGCGGGTGGCTGCCACGGCGGACGTGAACGGGCCGTGCGTGCGCGCGTGGCGGGCCAGGAGATCGCCCAAAGGGTCCTTGACGGGTTCCGTGAACGCCTCGGGGACGCCGACCGGGAGGGCGGTGCCCAGGGCGTCGCGCAGCCGGCCCGCGTCCTCGATCGCCGCCCAGTGGTCGACTCCGGCGATCCGCACCCGGATCGCGCGGCGGGCGGCGGCCAGTTCGGGCGCCCAGCGCGGGTCGGCGCCCCGCTCTGCCAGTTCGGTGTCGGTGAGCGGGCCGAGGACCCGGAGGGCGTCGGCGACCCCCTCGGCGTCCTTCGGGCGCCGCTCGTCGGTGAGCCACCGCAGCTCCCGCTCCAGATCGGCCAGCACCTCCGCGTCCAGCAGCTCACGCAGCTCCGCCTGGCCGAGCAGCTCCGCCAGCAGCCGCGAGTCCAGCGACAGCGCCGCCGCCCGGCGCTCGGCGAGCGGCGAGTCGCCCTCGTACAGGAACTGGGCGACGTACCCGAAGAGGAGGCTGCGCGCGAAGGGCGACGGCTCCGGGGTGGTGACCTCGACCAGGCGCACCTTGCGCGACTCCAGATCGCCCATCAGCTCGACGAGCCCCGGGACGTCGAAGACGTCCTGGAGACACTCGCGGACCGCCTCCAGGACGATCGGGAACGACCCGAACTCGCTCGCCACCTGGAGCAGTTGCGCCGCACGCTGCCGCTGCTGCCACAGCGGCGTACGACGGCCCGGGTTGCGGCGCGGCAGCAGCAGCGCGCGGGCGGCGCACTCGCGGAACCGCGACGCGAACAGCGCCGAGCCGCCGACCTGGTCGGTGACGACCTGGTCGACCTCGCCCTTGTCGAAGACGACGTCCTGCGCGCCCACGGGCGCCTGGTCGGCGTCGTATTCCGTGCCGGCCTTCGAGGGCTCCCGGTCGAGCAGGTCCAGGCCCAGCAGGTCGGCGTCCGGGAGGCGCAGGACGATGCCGTCGTCCGCGTGCATCACCTGCGCGTCCATGCCGTACCGCTCGGCGAGGCGGGCCCCCAGGGCGAGCGCCCACGGGGCGTGCACCTGGGCGCCGAACGGGGAGTGGACGACCACGCGCCAGTCGCCCAGTTCGTCCCGGAAGCGCTCCACGACGATCGTCCGGTCGTCCGGGACGTGACCGCAGGACTCGCGCTGCTCGGCGAGGTACGACAGGACGTTGTCGGCGGCCCACGCGTCCAGGCCCGCCGAGAGCAGGCGCAGCCGGGCGTCCTCCCGGGACAGGGCGCCGACCTCGCGCAGGAACGCGCCCACCGCGCGCCCCAGCTCCAGCGGACGGCCCAGCTGGTCGCCCTTCCAGAAGGGCAGCCGGCCCGGCACACCCGGTGCGGGGGAGACCAGGACGCGGTCGCGCGTGATGTCCTCGATGCGCCAGGAGCTCGTCCCGAGCGTGAAGACGTCGCCCACGCGGGATTCGTACACCATCTCCTCGTCCAGCTCACCGACCCGGCCGCCGCCCTTCTTCGGGTCGGAACCCGCGAGGAAGACGCCGAACAGGCCTCGGTCGGGGATCGTGCCGCCCGAGGTGACCGCCAGGCGCTGGGCGCCCGGACGGCCTGTGATCGCGCCGGTCACGCGGTCCCACACCACGCGCGGGCGCAGCTCCGCGAACGCGTCCGACGGGTAGCGGCCCGCCAGCATGTCCAGCGTCGCCGTGAACGCCGACTCCGGGAGCGAGGCGAAGGGGGCCGCGCGGCGGACGGCGGCCAGCAGGTCGTCGAACTGCCAGGTGTCCATCGACACCATCGCGACCAACTGCTGTGCCAGGACGTCCAGCGGGTTGGCGGGCACACGCAGGGACTCGATGGCGCCCGCGCGCATGCGCTCGGTGACGACCGCCGCCTGGACCAGGTCGCCCCGGTACTTCGGGAAGACCACGCCTGTCGAGACCGCGCCCACCTGGTGGCCCGCGCGGCCCACGCGCTGGAGGCCGGAGGCCACCGAGGGCGGGGACTCCACCTGGACCACCAGGTCCACCGCGCCCATGTCGATGCCGAGTTCCAGGCTCGACGTCGCGACCACCGCGGGCAGCCGGCCCGCCTTCAGGTCCTCCTCGACCAGGGCGCGCTGCTCCTTGGAGACCGAGCCGTGGTGCGCCCGCGCGAGGACCGGCGGGGCGCCCTGGGCCGCGCCCGAACCGCCCATCAGCTCCGCGGGCGCGTGGTGTTCGTCCAGGGGTTCGCCCGTCGCCCTCTCGTACGCGATCTCGTTCAGCCGGTTGCACAGGCGCTCCGCGAGGCGCCGGGAGTTCGCGAACACGATCGTCGAGCGGTGGGCCTGCACCAGGTCCGCGATCCGCTCCTCGACGTGCGGCCAGATGGAGGGGCGCTCGGCCTTCGCGTCGTCCACCGGGGAGCCGCCCAGCTCGCCCAGGTCCTCCACCGGGACGACCACCGAGAGGTCGAACTCCTTCGCCGACGCCGGCTGGACGATCTCGGCCTTCCCGCGCGGGGCCAGATAGCGGGCGATCTCGTCCACCGGGCGGACCGTCGCCGAGAGGCCGATCCTGCGGGCCGGCTTCGGGAGCAGTTCGTCCAGCCGCTCCAGGGTCAGCGCCAGGTGCGCGCCGCGCTTCGTGCCCGCGACCGCGTGGACCTCGTCCAGGATGACCGTCTCCACGCCTGTCAGCGCGTCGCGTGTCGCCGACGTCAGCATCAGGAACAGGGACTCCGGAGTCGTGATCAGGATGTCCGGGGGGCGGGTCGCCAGGGCGCGGCGCTCGGCGGGCGGGGTGTCGCCGGAGCGGATGCCGACCTTGACCTCCGGCTCCGGGAGGCCGAGGCGGACGGACTCCTGGCGGATGCCTGTCAGGGGGCTGCGTAGGTTGCGCTCCACGTCCACCGCGAGGGCTTTCAGCGGGGAGACGTACAGCACCCGGCAGCGCTTCCTCGGGTCCGCCGGCGGGGGCGTCGACGCCAGGCCGTCCAGCGCGGCCAGGAACGCGGCCAGGGTCTTGCCCGAGCCGGTCGGGGCGACCACCAGCACGTCCGAACCCTCCCGGATGGCACGCCACGCGCCCGCCTGGGCCTCGGTGGGCGCCGAGAACGCCCCCGTGAACCAGCCGCGGGTCGCGGGGGAGAAGCCGTCCAGGGCTCGGTGTGCGGAACTGACCATGCGTCCATCCTGCACCTCGGCACTGACAATCGGGCTGAGCTGGGAGTTTTCGGGTGGAGCGGGGGGCGGGGGCGAGAATGGGGGCATGGGTGAGCGGGCTCGGCACTGGCGGTACGGGGAGTTGCCCGGGGTCGATCTGCTGCGGGCCCGGTACGTGCGGAAGACGTTCGTGCGCCATACGCACGAGGAGTTCGTCATCGCCGGTATCGCCGAAGGCGTCGAGATCTTCCAGCACCGGGGGAGTGACGTCTCGGCGGGGGCCGGGGCCCTGGCTCTGGTGAACCCGGACACACCGCACACCGGACGGGCCGGGGTGCCGGAGGGATGGCGGTACGGGGCCGTGTACCCGTCGCCCGAGGTGGTGGCCGCGATCGCCGCCGAGACGACCACGCTGCGAGGGACGCCCGGGTTCGTGAGTCCCGTGGTCGACGATCCCCGGACCGTGCGGCTGGTGCACGAGGTGCTGCGGGCCGCCGAGGAGGGGGACGCGCTGACCGCCGACACGCTGCTGAGGGTCGCGGTGACGCGGCTTCTGCGCCTGAACGGCGGGCCGCTGCCGGTGCGGCGGGTGCGGACGGCCGGTGCGGGGGTCGCCGCACGCGCGCGGGACGTGCTGACGCAGCGGATGACCGAGCCGCCCACCCTGGAACAGCTCGCCGAGGAACTCGGTACGGGGCCGTTCGCCCTGCTGCGGGCGTTCCGCGACACCTACGGGATGCCGCCGCACGCCTGGCTGACCGACGCCCGGGTGCGGGTCGCCCGGCGCCTCCTGGACGCGGGGAACTCGCCCGCGCAGGCCGCGCTCGCCGTCGGCTTCAGCGACCAGCCGCACCTCAACCGGCACTTCACCCGGATCGTGGGGGTGCCGCCGGGGGCGTACCGCAGGGAGCGCAAGAACGTACAAGACGCGCGGGCACGCCTGCTCCTACCGTCGGACGGGTGACGGAACAGACAGAGATACGCGCCCATGACGGTGCGGTGGTGCGCGACGGCCTCGCCGTCGGCGTCGCCGTGGGGCTGAGCGGATTCGCCTTCGGGGTGACGTCGGCCGGTTCGGGGATGACGGTGGCGCAGAGCTGCGTACTGAGCCTCCTGGTGTTCACCGGTGCCTCCCAGTTCGCCCTGGTGGGGGCGCTCGCGGCGGGCGGCGGCCCGTTCACGGCGGCTGCGGGAGCGTTCTTCCTCGGGACGCGCAACGCGTTCTACGGGCTGCGGCTCTCCCGGTTGCTGGACCTCCCGCGCGCGGTGCGGCCGTTCGCCGCTCAGTGGATCATCGACGAGACGGCGGCCGTCGCCCTCGCGCAGCCCACGCGGCGTGCCGCGCGGATCGGCTTCGCCGTCACCGGGCTCAGCCTGTACGTGCTGTGGAACCTCACCACCCTGCTGGGCGCCCTCGGGGCGGACGCCCTCGGCGACACCGGGGCGTGGGGCATCGACGCGGCCGGACCCGCCGTGTTCCTCGCGCTGCTCGCGCCGATGCTGAAGACCTCCGTCGAGCGGGGCGTCGCCGCCCTCGCCGTCCTGCTCGGGCTCGGCCTGCTGCCCGTCCTGCCGACGGGGGTGCCGGTGCTGGCCGCGGCCCTCGCGGCGCCCGTCGGCCTCTGGTCCGAGGGACGGCGCCGGCACCGGGGGGAGTCCCGGTGAACGTCTGGATCGCGGTGCTGGCCACCGCCGTCGGCTGCTACGCCGTCAAACTCGCCGGGCTGCTCGTCCCCGAGGGCGTCCTCGAACGCCCCGTCGTACGCCGCCTCGCCGCGCTCCTCCCCGTCGCGCTCCTGGCCGCCCTCACGGCCCAGCAGACGTTCGCCGACGGCCACATTCTGGTTCTGGACGCCCGCGCAGCCGGCCTGGGCGCCGCCGCCGTGGCCTTCGCCCTGCGGGCGCCGTTCCTGGTGATCGTCGGAGTGGCCGTGGTGGTGACGGCGGGGGCGCGGGCGGTGGCGGGGTGAGGTGCCGTCCCGACAAAGGGCGTCAAGGCCCCGGCTCACGTCAGGAGGCGGCCGTACGCCCTCAGTGTGCGGAGTGACTCGATCGTCACCACGGAGCGGGCCTCCAGGGCGGCGGAAGGGGTCCAGTGGGGGCGGCGGAGGGGCCAGCCGCCGTCGTCCTGTTGGGCGGTGGTGAGGAAGTCGAGGGAGCGGGACATCTCCGCGTCGGTGAACCACGCGCGCGCGAGGGAGTGCGGGGTGCGGGCGATGTCGTGGGGGAAACGATGTTCCGCGGGCGCGTAGCCGTCGGCGACGGGGTAGCGCTCCGGGTGGTCCGGGTCGAGGACGACGAGGCGTTGGTCGCGCACCAGACGGCCCAGCCGGTCGGCGGCGGCCTGCGCGCGTGAGCGGTCCGGCACGGAGTCCAGGAAGTCGACGGCGGCCTCCACCTCGTACGCGTGGGAACTCGTCAGGGACTCCACCGCGCGCCAGCAGAAGTCGGTCGCCCGGAACAGCCAGGCGTGCCACACGTCGTTGCGGTGCAGGAGGCCCGCGACGGGGCCGGTGGTCAGCAGCTCGCTCGCCGGGGCGTCCACGACCGGGACGAACGGCGCGGTCGGACAGCCCCGCTGGGACGGCAGGACGGCCGGCAGCGCGCCCTCGGCGGTCGACACGGCCGTCAG
>NZ_JBTYMC010000343.1:0-6485 GCF_054880855.1 Streptomyces sp. S6
AGCGCGTCCGCCGCCGCGACCGCGCCGGCGACCTGACGGCCGCCGTGGTTGGAGACCACCACGCCGTCCGTCCCGGCGTCGGCGGCGAGCCGTGCGTCGTCCGGGTGCAGGATGCCCTTGAGGACGATCGGGCCGTCCCAGTGCTCCCGCAGGAACGCGAGGTCCGGCCAGGTCTTGCCGGGGTCCGCGAACAGGCTGACGAACCGCAGCACCGCCGCGTCGAGGTCCTCCTGCGGCGGCTTCGCGAGGCCCGCGAGGAACGCCGGGTCGGTGAAGTGGTTCGCTGCGCCGACGCCGCGCAGGAACGGCAGGTACGCCTGGTCCAGGTCGCGTGGGCGCCAGGCCAGCAGCGGGGTGTCCAGGGTGACGACGAGCACCGAGAACCCGGCCGCCTTCGCCCTGTTCAGGAAACTCCGGGTCACCTCGCGGTCCTTGGACCAGTAGAGCTGGAACCAGCGTTCGGCGTCCCCCATCGCCTCCGCGACCTGCTCCATCGGCGTGCTCGACGCCGAGGACAGGATGTACGGCACGCCCTGCGCGGCGGCTGCCCGTGCCGCCGCCGGTTCCGCGCCCGGGTGCATGATCGACAGCACCCCGACCGGGGCCAGCGCCAGCGGGGCGGAGAGCTGACGGCCCAGCACCTCCACGGACAGCTCCCGCTCGCTGACGTCCCGCAGCATGCGCGGCACGATCCGGCGCCGCTCCAGAGCCGCCCGGTTCGCCCGCGCCGTGCTGCCGTCACCGGCGCTGCCCGCGACGTACCCGACCGGGCCGGGGCCGAGGCGCCGCTCGGCCATCTCCTCCAGTGCGGTGAGATCCGTGGGGAGCCGGGGGACGGCGCCCGTCAGGCCGTTGAGGTAGATCTCGTACTGGAAGTCGGCCCGGTGCTGGGTCATGTGGCTCCTCTACTCGGCGATCTGCCGCAGGATACGGGCGAGTTCACGGGGACGGGAGACCATGGGCCAGTGGCCGGTGTCCAGCCGGATCAGCTCCCACGACGGGCTCTTCAGCAGCGCGGCGACGGGCGGGATCGGCTCCTCGCCGTCGAGCAGGCACTTGATGTACGTCGTCGGCAGATCGGCGAGGGAGCCGGTCAGGGCGGCGGGTTCGGAGAGGGAGGCGCCGGGGTGCGGGGTGGCGCGCGCGAGGATGCCGGCGATCTGCTCCTCGGACAGCTCCTGCCCCGCGAACTGGGCGGCGTCCGGGGGCCAGACCCCGCCGTTCGCCTCGATCTCGCGCCGCACCTCGGTGCTGTCCCAGCCGTAGAAGAACGACTCGCCGTCGACCGGCACACCCGCGTCTACCAGGACCAGTCTGCGCAGCCGCTCCCCGATCCGCTCCGCCGCCTGCCCCACCGGGATCCCCGAGTAGCTGTGCCCCACCAGTACGACGTCCCGCAGATCCAGCCGTTCGATCTCCTCCACGATGTCCCGGACGTGCGTCTCCTGACCCGCCGGCACCTCTCGCTTCTCCGCGAGCCCGGACAGCGTGAGGGGATGGGCCGACGGCAGCTCCTTCACCACCTCGTCCCACACCCACGCGCCGAGCCAAGCCCCTGCCACCAACACGAATCGAGTCATGTCCGCAAGGTAGCCGAGGGGTCTGACAACACGTCCTGACAGGGACGGGGGCCGAGGCTTGTTCTGAGGGGTGCGGTGACCGTACGGCCGCCTCCCGGACGCCGATCAGAGGTTGATTCGTCCATAATTCACGGTTCAACTGGATGGTTCGACCATTGTTCGATGCGGGGAATGTTTCAGGTCGATTGCCGAGCCTACGAAATCCGGCCAACCGGGCTCGTAAGCGGATCATGAAGCACCTGCTTGCGGCGTTCTGTCGTTCGAATCCTGTAGCTTCACGCCACTGATTGAATACGCAAGGTTACTGAAATATGTGGGGTCGATGTGAACTCCTGCGCCGGACCCGGCAGAGTGGCGACCGCCGCCCCAGCCACCCACCGGTGACCAGGTGGCACAGACTCCAACCGAGCGGAAGGAAGCACACGATGCGGAACACCGCGCGCTGGGCAGCGATCGGCGGCCTCGTCGCCGTCACCCTCGGCGGACCCCTCACCGGGTCCGCGCTCGCCGCCCCGTCCGCAGGCCCGACCTCCCTGTACGCCCCGTCGGCACTCGTGCTGACGGTCGGTCACGGCGAGCGGGCGGCGGGGACGACGCCCGCCCGCGCCGTCACCCTGAACTGCGCGCCGACCTCCTCCGGAACCCACCCCGCAGCCGCCCTGGCCTGCGCCGAACTGCGCGCGGCGGACGGTGACCTCGACGCGCTCGCGATGCGGGCGAGCGGGCCCTGCACCAAGCAGTACGACCCCGTCGTCGTGACCGTCGACGGCGTCTGGCAGGGCAAACGGGTCTCCTACGAGCGGACGTTCGCCAACGAGTGCGTGCGCAACGCGGGCGCGATCAGCGTGTTCGCCTTCTAGGAGTTCCAGAACCTCTGGAACCTTCGAGACCGGAGCCGTGGGGTCCCTGTGGACGCCACGAAGGCTCGTGACTGGGGAGTGCGAGTCCTGGACACGGGAGAGCCTGCGGCTCCTTTGCTCCGGGGACCGGACGGGTGGGGTGGGGCCTCCCTCCGGTCCCCGGAGCTCCTCCGTGAGGGTGCTTCACGCGGCTCACGGTTGACGCTCACCGGGGATCTCCGTCAGCGGCGCGAACCGGTCCGTCAGCCGCGCGGCCAGCAGCAGCCGGCGTACCGCGGACCGGTCGTGCACCAGCCGCAGCCGGCCGCCCCGACGGCGGGCCCGCTCCTCCGCGCGGCACAGCGCCCGCAGCCCCGAGCAGTCGATGAACTCCACGCGCCGCAGATCCACCAGGACGTCCGGCGCCTCACCCGTCGTCGCCGCGTCCAGATGCTCCGTCAGCAGCCCCTCCGTGGCCATGTCGATCTCCCCGGTCACCTCGACCACGGTGAACCGGCCGCTGGCCCTGGTGCGCGCGTACGCGTTGGCCGGTGGTGTCATCTCGTCCCACTTCGGCAGGGTGCTCGTCCGGTCCCGGTAGCTACCCCGGCCCGCCCCGAAGCATCCCTCCACCACGGCCCGCAAGACCCGGTTCACCCGACCGGATGGATTTCCGCGCGGATCATTGACTTCCCGCCCCGGCGTCAGCACAGAAACGCCCCGGCGACGGCCCACGGCACCGGCAGCACCAGTACGTCGTACCAGCCGGTCAACGGCCTGCGGACCAGCGACGACGGCCCCTCGCCGGCCCGTTCCGCACGACGGACCGCGTTCCGCAGCTCCCGCCGCGAGGCACCGGCACGCCTGCCGTCGAACAGCGAACGCGTCATCGCCCAGGGACGCACCTCGACCCCTCCGACGAGCAGCGACCCGCCCCGGCCGGCCCTGGCGAGCAGCCGTACATCGGACAGGGACGCCTCGTACACGACGAACGGATCGACGACCGTCAGCCGCCCCTCACCCCAGCGGACCTGCGGCAACAGCCCGATCCGCACGAAGACCCACGCGCACCCGCTCGGCAGGGCGAGTGCCTGCGCCGCCTCCCGGGCCCCGCTCACCGCGGGCGAATCGAGGAACAGCAGGGAGACGGCCGCCGCGACCGTCCCGGCGACCATCGCGAAGGACAGGGCACGAAGGGGACGGTTCCGGTAGGCGGTGGTTCCCGGCTGCGGCTGAGGGCGCATCAACGCCCCGGACGCCGTCGGCGGGGCGCCGTCCGTGCACGGGTGGGCGGCATCAGATCCAGCCCTGGCGTTCCGCGATGAGGATCGCGTCCACCAGGCCGCGCGCGTCGAGTTTCCCGACCGCCGCGGAGAGGCGGTTGCGGATGGTGCCGATGCCGAGGTGGAGGCGGCCGGCGATCTCCTGGGCGGTCGCGCCGGCCGACGCGAGGCGGAGGGCCTCCGCCTCGCGCAGCGTCAGGGGCGTGCACTTCCAGGGGGTGTCGGCGAGCCCGCGGGGCTCCACCGCGCGGACGCCGGTGGCGACCTTGCGGACGGCGTGGGTGAGCTGCTGCCGGGACACGCTCTTCAGGACGTAGCCGGAGGCGCCCGCGTCGAGGGCCTGACGCAGCCGGCCGGGGCGGTCCAGGGCCGTCAGCGCGATCGTCCGGCACGCCGGCGCCCGCGCCGCGAACTCCTTGGCCAGAGCGAGCCCGTCGAGGCCGGGGCCGTCGATGTCGAGCAGCGCGACGTCCGGTGCGGACGACTCGATCACCCCGAGCGCCTGGACCCCGTCGCCCGCCTGGGCCATGACCTCGATGCCGAGTTCGCCGTCCAGGAGCGCGACCAGACCGGCCCGCACGACCTCCATGTCCTCGACCACCAGGACACCGATCACGAACCCCGTCCCCCGCCCGAACCCACTGAACGCACCTCCCTGCGAACACCCTGACCAGGGACGACACGCAAGCAGCGGGCCCCCGTCGCCCTACCGGGCCATCGTCCCCCGGCCCCGGCACGCTCGCCTATGGGGGACAACACCCATTCAGGCCATGGCGGCCCTAGGCCAACTGCCGCCGCACCAACTCGTGCAACCGCCCCCCGGCATCCGCCAGCAGCACCTCCGGCGCCCCCTGCTCCGCGATCCTCCCGTTCTCCATCACCACCACCCGGTCCGCGTCCATGACGGTGGACAGCCGGTGCGCGATGACCACGCGCGTGGCGTTCAGCTTGCGGGTCGACTCGATGACCACCCGCTGTGTCTCGTTGTCGAGCGCGCTGGTCGCCTCGTCGAAGAACAGGATGCGCGGCCGGCGGATCAACGCCTGGGCGATCATGAGGCGCTGGCGCTGGCCCCCGGAGATCGCGCCGGCGCCGGAGACGATGGTGTGCAGCCCCATCGGCATCCGCTTGATGTCCTCCGCGAGCCCGGCGAGCTCGGCGGCGGCCATCGCCTCCTCGGGCGTGTAGGACTCGGTGCCGCAGATGACGTCCAGCAGGGACCCGCTGAACGGCTGGGCGTTCTGGAGGACCACCCCGCACTGCCGCCGCACGGCGGACTGGTCCAGCGCCGAGAGGTCCTGCCCGTCGTAGAGGACACTCCCCGACACGGGCCGGTCGAACCCGATCAGCAGCCGCAGGAGAGTGGACTTCCCGCACCCGCTCGGCCCCACCACGGCGACGAACTCCCCGGGCCGCACCTCGAAGGACACGTCGTCCAGGACGAGCGGCCCGTCGTCGGCGTACCGGAAGGACAGCCGGCGCGCTTCCAGCGCCCCGGTGAGCGGCCCCGGCCGCGTCGCCGCCCCCCGCACCTCCGGCGTCGCCTCAAGCACCGGCCGGATCTCCTCGAACAGCGGCAGCGCGGCCACCGCCGACACGAACGCCCCGGTCAGGGACGTCACCGAGGTCAGCAGCATCGTCACCGACGTGTTGAAGGTGAGGAAGTCGGACGCGGACATGCTCCCGCGCGCGGGCCCGGCCAGCAGCATGAACATCAGCAGGGAGCACAGCGGCAGATACACCGAACCCAGCACGGCGTTGAGGTTCTTGATCCTCCCGAGCCGGTGCTGAAGCTCCCGGCTGCGGGCGAACTCCGACGCCCAGGCGGCGTACGCGTAGTTCTCGGCGGCGGCCACCCGCAGCTTCGGCAGCCCCCGCAGCGTCTGGAACGCCTGGTTGTTCAGCTTGTTGGACAGGACGACCAGCCGCCGCTGCCACCGCACCTGCCACAGCCCGAGCCCGAGGAACACCGCCCCGATCACGACGAGCATCCCGATCGCGGCCAGCGCCATCGGCACGCTGTACCACAGCAGCAGCCCGAGGTTCATCGCGCCGACCGTCAGGGACTGCGCGACCGACGGGCCGAGGCCCGCCATCAGCCGCCGGATCGCGCTGATCCCCATGGCCGCGCTGGCCAGCTCACCGGTGGAGCGGGCCGCGAAGAACTTGGTCGGCAGGCGCAGCAGCCGGTCCCACACGGCCGGTTGGAGCGTGGCCTCGATCCGCCCCTCAAGACGCAGGATCGTCAGGTTCTGGAGCAGGACGAACGCGGCGGCGACGACACTGCTGAGCATCACCGCCAGACACACCTGGACGATCAGCCCCTCCTGCGCGCGCGGCACGAACTCCCCGAGCACCTTGCCGGTCGCGATCGGCACCAGCGCCCCGATCGCCACCGTCACGAGACCGCTCAGCACGAGCGTCGAGAGGTCGCGCCCGGTGCCGCGCATGCTGAACCGCAGCAGACCGAGCGGGCCCATCGGACGGTCGGGCAGCGGCCGGTAGAACATCACCGCGCGCGGCTCGAACTCGCTCGCGTTCGCCTTCTCGACCGGCGTCTCCCGCCCGGTCCCCGGATGCACGGCGACGTACCCGCCCCGTCGCCACAGCAGCGCGACCGGCGTCCCGGACAGCGCGCGGTGCCCGACGAGCGGACCGACGTCGTCCCGCCACCAGCGCCCGTCGAGCCGCACGGCACGCACCCGGACCCGGGAGGCGAGAGCGACCTGTTCGACCGGGTCGAGCCGGCCGCCCACGGCACCCATCCGCGCGGGCTCGGTCAG
>NZ_JBTYMC010000344.1:0-6475 GCF_054880855.1 Streptomyces sp. S6
CCCGACGGCAGCGCGGGCACACCGCCGAGGGGGTGCGGCGGGACGTACACGTCCGCGACGGGCAGCCGTGAGGGCGGCGCGAACAGGTCGCCCTGCGCCCACTGCGCGCCCGCCGCGAGCGCCGCCTCGTACTGCCGCTCAGTCTCCACTCCCTCCACCACCAGCAGCGCCCCCAGCTCGTCGCACAGGGTGCGCATCGCCCGGACGGCGGCGGGACGCGCCAGCAGCGACGCGTCCAGCTTCAGCAGGTCCGGCGCGAGGTCCACGAGCAGCCGCAGCGGGACGTCACCGTCGCCCACGCCGTCCACCGCGACCCGGAACCCCAGCTCGCGCAGCCCGCCCACGGCCTCCAGCAGCGCCGCCCGGGGCACGTGCGTGTGCGGCGGGACGACGTCCAGGGTGACCTCCCAGGGCAGCCGCCCGGCCTGCCGCACCGCGTCGTGCACCGGGGTGAGGCCGCCGAGGTCGGCGAGGGTGCCCGCGAACACGTTGACGTGCAGGGGCAGCAGCGTCTCCCGGTGCGCGGCGGCGCGGACCGCCGACACGGCGAGCCGGACGTCGAGTCCGGGGTCGCGCCCGGCCTCGGCGAGGACGTCGCCGCCCTCGGGGCGGGCGAGCACCTCCAACGCGGCCACGGACCTGGTGGTGAGGTTGACCACCGGCTGGAAGGCGAACCGGAGAGTATCCGACCTGAGGCTCACAGCAGCATGATGACGTGCCCGGCGCACGCCCGCGCGCAGTTCATGAGCCGTTCACGCGGTTTTCCGGCCATTTCGCGCCCCCCTCCAGGACATTCGCGCCCCCTCCGGGACATCGGGGGACCTGTCCCGCCCCGCGAACCCCCTCATCGCACCGCGACCACCGCCGACCCGTGCCCGAACAGCCCCTGGTTCGCGGCGATCCCCACGCGCGCGCCCGCCACCTGCCGTCCGCCGGCCTCGCCCCTCAACTGCCAGGTCAGCTCGCACACCTGGGCGATCGCCTGGGCCGGCACCGCCTCCCCGAAGGACGCCAGCCCGCCGCTGACGTTCACCGGAGTCCGGCCGCCGAGCGCCGTCGCCCCGTCCCGCAGCAGCTTGGCGCCCTCGCCCTCGCCGCACAGACCGAGGTCCTCGTACCACTGGAGTTCCAGGGCCGTCGACAGGTCGTACACCTCCGCCAGCGACAGGTCCTCCGGACCGAGGCCGGCCTCCTCGTACGCGGCCCGCACGATGGCCGCCCGCAGGGACTCCCCGGACGGCTCGACGCCGGCGGCGGAGTCGGTGGCGACGTCCGGGAGGTCGAGCACCTGGGTGGGGTACCGGGGCGTCACCGTCGACACCGCGCGGATGCGGACCGGCTCGGGCGTGCCCCGCCCGCGCGCGAACTCGGCGCCGGCCAGCACGAGGGCCGCCCCGCCGTCCGAGGTGGCGCAGATGTCCAGCAGCCGCAGCGGATCGGCGACGACGGGGGAGGCGGCGACCTCCTCGGGCGTCACCCGCGCGCGGTAGCGGGCGTTCGGGTTCAGGGCGCCCAGGGCCGCGTTCTTCACCTTGACCTGCGTGAAGTCCTCCAGGGTGTCGCCGTACACCGCCATGCGCCTGCGCGCGTACAGGCCGAAGTACGCCGGGTTCGTCGCTCCGAGGAGGCGGAAGCGCAGCCAGTCCGGGTCCTCGGGGCGGTCGCCCCCGGCAGGGCGGAAGAACCCCTTGGGGGCGGCGTCCGCGCCCACGACCAGCACCACCCGGGAGAGCCCGGCGAGGATCCTCGCGCGCGCCACGTCGATCGCCTGCGCCCCGGACGCGCAGGCCGCGTACACGCTCGTCACCCGCGCCCCCTGCCAGCCCAGGGCCCGCGCGAACGTCGCCCCCGCGACGAACCCCGGATAGCCGCCCCGCACGGTGTCCGCGCCGACCACCGCGTCCACGTCCCGCCAGTCGAGCCCCGCGTCGGCGAGCGCCGCCCGCGCGGCCGTCACGCCGTACTCGGTGAAGCCGCGCCCCCACTTGCCCCAGGGGTGCATCCCCACGCCCAGCACCGCCACCTCCGCCGTCATGCCCCCACCTCCACCGGCCGCCAGTTCCACGTCGTCCACACCGTCTCCCCGTCCTCGCTCAGCACCCCCGGCACCACCTCGACCTCCACGCCCACCGCCAGCTCCCCGACCCCCACCCCGGGCGCCGCCTGCCCCAGCACCACCATCCGTTCCGCCGCCAGCTCTACCGCGACCAACGCGTACGGCTCCCACGGAAGTTCCCGGTCGCTCACATAGGGTGACGGCGGCCGGTAGCGGCAGTCGGTGTACGACCACACCCGCCCGCGCCGCGACAGGGCGACCTCGGCCAGTTCGCCGCCCCCGCAGCCGGGGTTGCGGCAGTGGACGTCCTCCCGGGGGAAGAACACCGACGCGCAGGCCGAACAGCGCGTCCCGAGCAGTCTGAAGCCGTCCCCGTCCCCGGTGAACCAGCCGTCCACCGCAGGCTTGCGCACACGTGCCACGAGACCTCCCCGCACCGAGATCTGACGGAACGTCAGGAGTGTGTCACGGCCGCCCGCAAATGGGCAGGGCCCGGCCGGGGAAGTGTGCACGGCATGAAGCGACCGCTCCGCGGTGCCCTCACCGCGCTCACCGCCCTGCTCGCCGCGCTCCTCGCCCCCACGACGGCCACCGCCGGGGCCGAACCCAAAGCCCCCGCCGACTTCGTCGCCCTGCGCGCGGTCGACCCGACGATCCTCCAGGAGATGCGCTACACCACCCGGCACAACTTCACCGGCACGCGTATCGACGGCTACCGCGAGCCCCTGTGCATCCTCACCCGCCCCGCCGCCGCGGCCCTCCACCGCGCGCAGACGAAACTCCTGCGCAGGGGCTACACCCTCAAGGTCTACGACTGCTACCGCCCGCAGCGCGCGGTCGACCACTTCGTGCGCTGGGCCGAGGACCTCGACGACCAGACGATGAAGGGCGAGTTCTACCCGGACGTCGACAAGACCCGCCTCTTCACGGACGGCTACATCGCCGCGAAGTCCGGCCACAGCCGGGGCTCCACCCTGGACCTCACCCTCGTCCGGCTCCCCGCCCTCCCGACCCGCCCCTACTTCCCGGGCGAACCCCTGGTGCCCTGTCACGCGCCCCGATGGGAGCGCTTTCCGGACAACTCCGTCGACATGGGGACCGGGTTCGACTGCTTCGACACGCTGTCCCACACCCTCGACCCACGCATCCAGGGAGTGCAACGCTCCAACCGCCTGTTGCTGAAGAGCACTCTTGAGGGCCTCGGTTTCGTGAACCTCGCCGAGGAATGGTGGCACTACACCTTCAAGCCGGAGCCCCACCCGGACACCTACTTCGACTTCCCGGTGGCGGACAAGTCGCTCACCAGGGGGGATTGAAACCGGTAGGCGAGACGCCCTCCCCGCGATCCGATACAGTCCGCCGCGTGTCACAAACTCAGCACACCACTTCGAACTCCGCACGGAACAGCCACTGTTCGAGCTGCGGAGCCCCCTTCGGGGAGGGCGTCACCGGCTGGCCCCGCATCTGCCCGGCCTGCTCCACCGTGCACTACCGCAACCCCCTGCCGGTCGGCATCGCCCTCCAGCCCGTGTACGACACGCAGGGCACCGCCCTGGTCGTCGTCAAGCGGACCGTCGAGCCCGCGCGCGGGGGCATCGCCCTGCCCGGCGGCTTCATCGACGACCGCGAGGACTGGAAGCACGCCGTCGTCCGCGAGCTCAAGGAGGAGACGGGCATCGACGCGGCGAGCCGCGACGTCCGCCTCGCCGACGCCATGAGCGCCCCCGACGGCCACCTCCTGCTGTTCGGCCTGCTCCCGGAGCGCCCCGCCGACCGCCTGCCGGCGCCCGCCGCCACCGACGAGACGGACGGCTGGCAGCTCCTGCGACGCCCCGAGGAACTGGCCTTCCCCCTGCACACCATCGCCGTACGGGCCTTCTTCGAGGGCCGCTACATCTGAGCCCGCGGTCAGGGCCTGTCGTTTGGATCACGCCTGGGCCGCGGGGTGTGGCACGCACTCCCCCAAGCTCTCCGAGCAGGGGGGACCCCCAGGCGTTGTCGTCGGTCTCCCCCAAGTTCTCGGCTTCGCTCGAACAGGGAGGGACCCCCATCGCGCCGCGTCGACTCCCTCCTCCGCGCCTTGCAGCTGCACGCACCACACCCCGCTCACCGGCGTCGAGAAGGCACCGTAACTCGAAACCGGCGTGATCCAAACGGCAGGCCCTAGCCGAGACCCCGCAGCCGCACCGGGTGGGACGGTTCGAGCACACCGTCCTCGCCCTCCCGCTCGACGACGACTCGCGCCCCCTCCCAACGGGTGACGTACCGCTCCATCTCCGGCTCGTCCCAGCCGTCGCCCGCGTCCCGCACCACCAGGCCGCCGCCCGTCCGCCCCCGGGCGGGCGCCCACACCTCCAGCTCGATCCCGCCGTCGGCCGCCCGCACCGGAATCACCGTACCCGCGCGCGCGAGCACCGGGATCCGCCCCGCCGGAGCGTCCAGCAGCACCTGCCCCGGCCCCTCGTACGACTCCTCCGTCGCCGTGTCGTACCAGCGCCCCCGGGGCAGCCGCACCGCACGCCGGTCCACGTTCGGCGCCAGCACCGGGGCCACCAGCAGACAGTCGCCCAGCAGGAACGCGTCCTCGCAGTCCCGCAGCGCCCGGTCCTCCGGCGCACCCCACCACAGGGGACGCGCGTAGGGCGCCCCGGTCCGCCGCGCCAGATGCGCCAGCGTCACGAAGTACGGCGTCAGCCGCCGCCGCTCCAGCAGCGCCTCGCGCGCGTGCGCCAGCACCTCGGGACCGAACTCCCACGGCTCCCGGCGCCCCGCCCTGATCGCCGCGTGCGTCCGGAACAGCGGCAGATACGCCCCCAGCTGGAACCAGCGCAGGTACAGCTCCGGAGACGGACTCCCGTCGAACCCGCCGACGTCCGGCCCCGAGTACGGGATCCCGCACAGTCCGAGCCCCAGCACCAGCGCCAGCGACGCCCGCAGCCCCGGCCAGCTCGTCGAGACGTCCCCCGACCAGGCCCCGCCGTACCGCTGGAGACCCGCCCAGCCCGACCGGGAGAACACGAACGGCCGCTCCTCGGGCACCAGCGCCCGCACGCCCTCGTAGCCCGCCCTGGCCATGCACAGCGCGTACACGTTGTGCGCCTCGCGATGGTCGCCGCCGCGCCCCTCCAGGTCGTGCCGCGCCGACCGGGGCAGCGTCGTGTCCCCGAACGCCGCGAACGACGTCGGCTCGTTCATGTCGTGCCAGAACCCCGAGAACCCCTGCGCGAGGCGCTCCGCGTACAACTCGCCCCACCAGGCGCGCACCCGCGCGTGCGTGAAGTCCGGGAACACCGACTCCCCGGGCCACACCACCCCGCGCACCACCTGCCCGGAGGCGTCCCGCACGAACGCGTCCAGAGCCGTCCCCGCGTCGTACACCTCGTTCCCCGGCTCCGCGCGCACCGCGGGGTCGACGATCGACACCAGCCGCACCCCGCCTTGGCGCAGCTCCTGCGCGAACTGCGGCAGTTTCGGGAACCGCTCCTGGTCGACGGTGAACACCTGATGGCCGTCGAAGTGGTCGATGTCCAGATGCACGGCGTCCAGCGGCAGCCCGTGCTCCCGGTAGCCGTCGACGATCCGGCGCACCTCCTGCTCGCTGCCGAAACCCCACCGCGCGTGGTGATACCCGAGAGCCCAGGACGGCGGCAGCGCGGGAGCGCCCGTCAGCGACGCCCAGCCGAGCAGCACGCGCGCGGGAGTGCCGACGACGACCCAGCAGCGCAGCGGACCGCCCTCCATCCGCACCTCGCACGAACCGCCCCGGTCGTGCCCCGAGCCGGCCCCCTCCTCGCCCTCCCGGAGCGTCACCGAACCGTCCCAGGACGTGTCGTGGAACACCAGGTGCGTGCCCGCGTCCGCGACGACCATCTGGACCGGCATCGTCACGTACAGCGGATCGTCCCCCGGCCCGAACGAACCCCCCGGATCCGTGTTCCACAGCCGGTACGTCCCCGCCCGCAGCCGGGGTCCGGCCGCCCGCCCGCCGAGCCCGAAGAACCGCGCGTCGGCCGCCACCTCGGACCGCTGCATCCACCGCGCGGGACCCCCGTCCACCGGCTCCCACCAGCGCGGCGGCAGATCCCGCCGCAGCAGCACCCCGCCCGGCGTGCACACCTCGATCGCGCCGTGCCGCGACACCGACACCGTCGCCCGCTCGGCCACCACCCGCCAGCCGCCGTCCTTGTCCGGCTCCAGCACCGCGCGCGGATCGGGCTCGGGACAGCCGGCCAGCGCGTACGACGGCTCAGGCTCCGCGCCGTCCCAGCCCCAGAACACGGCCCCGCCCGCCGCCACGACGATCCGCAGCTCCGACCGCTCGAACCGGACGACGCCCCCGCCGGGCCCCGGCTCGGCCCCCCGCACCGCCACCGATGACGACACCCTGCCCTGGACCCGGCACACGGCGATCGTCTCGGT
>NZ_JBTYMC010000345.1:0-6473 GCF_054880855.1 Streptomyces sp. S6
GCTGCCCGCGCCGGGGCATCCGCTGGGGCTCAGCGGGCCGCCGGAGTTCAACGCGCGGGCGCTGGAGGCCGAGGAGGCGGTGGTCTGTCACGGGGCGGCGCTGGGGCTGGTGCCGGAGGTCTTCGAGGCGGGGCCCGCCGGTGACGTCCACCGCGAAGTGACCTGGCACTGCCTGCCGGTGCGCGAGGCGCCGCCCGCCGACGTGCCGTCCCTCGGTGAGGCCGAGCGTGAACTCGCGGAGGCGCTGCGGGAGGCGACCGCTGTCCTGTCCCGGCTGGACGTCGCCGGATCGGGTCCGGTCGCGGAGGCCGCCATCGACGCGTACCGGGCGCGTGCGGAGCGGGGGCGGGAGCTGCTGGCGCCCGGATATCCGCCGCGTGCGGTGCGGGTGCTCGAACTGGCCCAGCGGGTGGGGCTGTTGGTCTCGCTGGCCACGGAGAACGGGCACGGGGGCGCGGTGAGCGCGTCCGAGATGGCGGCCCGGGGGGCGGCGCTGCGCCCGGTGGAGCGGACGGCCCGGCGGGCGCTGGTGGCGGCGTACAACGCGTATGTGGAGGAGCGGGAGCGGGGGATGCGGTGAGGGTACGGCGACGGGGCCCCGCCCTGAGGGTGGGGCCCCGTCGTGGGGTTCAGGCCGTGTCAGTCGTTGACGCCGGTGTTGCCGAACGCCGGGTTCAGCAGGCCGATGACGTTGACGGAGTCGCCCACGACGTTGACCGGGACGTGGACCGGGACCTGGGCGGTGTTGCCGGAGCCGACGCCCGGAGACTTCACGGCAGCGCCTTCGGCACCGGAGTCGGCCATGGCCGCACCGGCGGAAGCACCAGCGGCGATACCGGCGACGGTGAGGGCAACAGCGGCCTTCTTGGCGATGTTCATGAGAAGCGTTCCTCCTGCGATTGCGTGACCGACCCGCCCGCGGGTCGTGAGCTGTGCAACGCGGGAGTGGTCGTGAACGGCACGGGAGGCGGTCGCAACTGCGCCCGTTCGGATCATTGAAGCGACGGGACGATCAGCAGACCTGCCGCTTGTAGAACTGCCGTGCCCCGGCTGCCTGTTCAGCGGTTGACGCCGAGGTTCCCGAACGCCGGGTTGAGCAGGCCGATGACGTTGACGCTGTTGCCGACGGCGTTGACGGGGATGTGCACCGGCACCTGGATGACGTTGCCGGAGACGACGCCCGGGGAGTCGTGGGCCTCGCCGAGGGCCGCCGCTCCGGAGCCGTCGGTCGCGGAGGCGAGACCGGCGCCCGCGGCCACCAGCCCGCCGGCCACCATCGTCACTGCCGCGGCCTTCTTCAGGTTCTTCACTTCGCAAGCCCTCCTGGCGATTCGCCACGACGGTCGCCGTGGCACGCAAGGAGAACGGCGTCACCCCGGCCGGGGGTGCGCCATGTGGGTGACATTCCCACGACAGTATGAATCTCGGACTGGACGTGATCCCTCCGCTTACCGCTCCCCCACGCCCCTGGCCAGCGCTTTTCAGCCCGTGACGCCGTGCCGCACGGCCCACAGCGCGGCCTGCGTGCGGTCCGCCAGGTCGAGTTTCATCAGGATGTTCGAGACGTGCGTCTTGACCGTCTTCTCGGAGAGCACCAGCGCCCGCGCGATCTCCCGGTTGGAGCGCCCGTCCGCGATCAGCGCGAGGACCTCCCGCTCGCGTTCGGTGAGCGAGCCGCCCCGGCCCTGGCCGCCCGGCGACTCGTCCTGGGAGAGCAGCACCCCGGCGACCTCCGGCTGGAGCAGGACGTGTCCCGCGTGGACGGAGCGGATCGCGCCGGCGAGGGCGTCCGGGTCGATGTCCTTGTAGACGTATCCGGCGGCGCCCGCGCGCAGGGCGGGGACGACCGTCCGCTGCTCGGTGAAGCTGGTGACGATCAGCACGCGCGCGGGACAGTCCAGCTCGCGGAGCTTGCGCAGGGCCTCCACGCCGTCCATGCCGGGCATCTTGACGTCCATGAGGACGACGTCGGGGCGCAGCTCCTGGGCGCGGGCGACGCCCTCCTCGCCGTCCCCGGCCTCACCGACGACCTCTATGTCGTCCTGGACCTCCAGGAACGTGCGCAGGCCCCGGCGGACGACCTGGTGGTCGTCGACGAGCAGCACCCTGATCGGCTCAGCCACCGGGGACCTCCATCTCGATGACGGTGCCCTGGCCGGGCTCCGATGTCACTGTCAGGCTTCCGCCGACGCCGCCGGCGCGGTCCCGCATGGAGACGAGGCCGAGGTGGCGGCCCGCGCTGCGGACGATCGCGGGGTCGAAGCCCTTGCCGTCGTCGCTGACGCGCAGGAC
This sequence comes from Streptomyces sp. S6, assembly GCF_054880855.1. NCBI lineage: Bacteria > Bacillati > Actinomycetota > Actinomycetes > Kitasatosporales > Streptomycetaceae > Streptomyces > Streptomyces sp. S6. Next base: position 2,293 of record NZ_JBTYMC010000345.1, read on the forward strand.
GGCGCCGGCAGCGAGCTTCTCCAGGGTGACGTCCACGCGGGCCGCCCCGGAGTGGCGCAGGGCGTTGTGGAGGGCTTCCTGGGCGACGCGCAGCAGGGCCTCCTCCTGGGCGGCGGGCAGGGCGCGGACGCCTCGGGCGGTGAAGGCGACGCGGGCGGTGTGGGCGCGGTCGAGGACCTGGATCTGGGTGCGCAGGGTGGCGACGAGGCCGTCCTCGTCGAGGCCTGCGGGGCGGAGTTCGACGACGGCCGCGCGCAGTTCGTCGGCGGCTTCGGCGGCGAGGGCGGCGACCTGGTGCAGTTCGCCCTTGGCGCGGGAGGGGTCGCGGTCGACGAGGGCGGCGGCGGCCTGGGCGGTGAGGCGCAGGGAGAACAGTTTCTGGCTGACCGCGTCGTGCAGTTCGTGGGCGAGGCGGGAGCGTTCCTCGGCGATGGTCAGTTCGCGGCTGCGTTCGTAGAGGCGCGCGTTGGTGAGGGCGATCGCGGCGTGCTGGGCGAGGATCGCGAGGAGGTCCATGTCCTCCTCGGTGAAGCCGCACGCGTCCGTGGGCTGCGCGCACGGGGGGTTTCCCGCCGCGGAACGCTCCTTGTTGGCCAGGAAGAGGATGCCGACGACGTCGTCGCCGTTGTGGATGGGCAGGCCCAGGAAGTCCGACATCTCGGGGTGGGCGTCGGGCCAGCCTTCGAAGCGGGGGTCCTTGCGGACGTCGGCGAGGCGCTCGGGTCTGGCCTCTTCGAGCATGGCCGCGAGGATGCCGTGCTGGCGCGGGAGCGGGCCGATGGCCTTCCACTCCTCGTCGCTCACGCCGTCGACGACGAACTGGGCGAAGCCGCCGTGGTCGTCCGGCACGCCCAGGGCCGCGTACCGGGCGCCGAGCAGCTCCCGGGCGGAGGCGACGATCGTCTTGAGGACGTCGCGCACCTCCAGGTGCCTGCTCATCGCCAGGAGTGCGGCGCTCACCGCCGCCAGCCCTGACCTGGGACTTTGACTCATGGCCTCACCGTACCGGCGGGGTCTGACAGCGAGGATCGGGCGGTGGTCCTAGGGCGGGACCTAGGACGCGTCACAGTTCGCGTTGCTTCAGCAACTCCCGGTGAGATTGCCGCGTGCTCGATGTGAGCCCGCACATAGGACCCATATCACCTACGAGGGTGAATAGGAGATAAACGGGAGGGGTGTGAACGGGGACGACTGGGCGCTATGGGGTGATTTGGCCTAGGTGGATCTACTAGCGGGGATCGCAGGTCACACCTTTGCCCGGACATTTTGCGGCCGCTAAGAATGGCTCTCGTCGCTCAGCGCCACGTCCGCCGATGGACATTCCGAGCGACCTCCCCGCACTTCGAGAGGTCACCCGCCATGCCCAAGAACACGCACAAGATCGCGATAGCCGGTGCCGTCACCCTCGGTGCCGCCGCCCTCGCCTTCTCGGTCGTGCCGGCCGACGCGCAGACCACCACGAGCGAAGCGGCTCTCCCGGCGAACGTCACCTACCGGACGGACGTCAAGACGGACGTGACGGACAAGTTCTCCCTGACCGGCGCGAAGATCGAGGCCATCGCCGCGCGGCAGAAGGCGCAGGCCGACGCGGTCGCCGCGAAGAAGGCCGCCGAGGCCAAGGCCGCCGCCGCGAAGAAGGCCGCCGCCGCGCGTGCCGTCGAGAAGGCCGCGAGCCGCTCCGCGCAGCGCGCCGAGATCAAGCAGGTCGCCGTCAAGACGTACGCGGACAACCTGGACGGCTGGATCCGCAACGCCCTCGACATCATGGACAGCAAGGGCATCCCGGGCTCCTACAACGGCCTGTACCGCAACATCATCCGCGAGTCCTCCGGCAACCCCTGGGCGATCAACAACTGGGACAGCAACGCGGCGATGGGCATCCCGTCCAAGGGCCTGCTCCAGGTCATCCAGCCGACGTTCAACGCGTACCACGTCTCCGGGACCTCCCGGAACATCTACGACCCGGTCGCCAACATCACCGCCGCCGCCAACTACGCGGCCCACCGGTACGGCTCGATCGACAACGTGAACAGCGCGTACTGAGCCTGCGCACACACGAAAGGGCGCCCCCTGCCGGCAGGGGGCGCCCTCGTTCGTACGCGGTTGCTACTTGCGCATGACCTCGGGCTCGTGGCGGCGCAGGAAGCGGGAAACGAAGAAGCCGCACAGGACGCCCAGGGCGATCAGGGCGGCCATGTCCATGCTCCAGGCGCCGACGGTGTGCTCCCACAGGGGGTCGTTCGAGGCGCCCTTGTCCGGCGGGCTGATGCGGTTGAAGTCCAGGGTCGCGCCGGCGGCGGCGACGGCCCAGCGGGACGGCATCAGGTACGAGAACTGGTTGACGCCGATCGAGCCGTTCAGCGCGAAGAGGCAGCCGGTGAAGACGACCTGGATGATCGCGAACATCACGAGCAGCGGCATCGTCTTCTCGGCGGTCTTCACCAGCGAGGAGATCACCAGGCCGAACATCATCGAGGTGAACCCGAGCGCCATGATCGGCACGGACAGCTCGACCAGCGTCGCGCTGCCGAGGACGAGGCCCTCGGAGGGGATCTCGCGGCTGGCGAAGCCGATCACGCCGACCAGCAGGCCCTGGAAGACCGTGATCAGGCCGAGCACGAACACCTTCGACATCAGGTACGCCGAGCGGGACAGGCCCGTCGCGCGCTCCCGCTCGTAGATGACGCGTTCCTTGATCAGCTCACGGACCGAGTTCGCCGCCCCCGCGAAGCAGGCGCCGACCGCGAGGATCAGCAGGACGGTGGTGGCGGTGCCGTTGGGAACGATGCGTCCGGTCTGCGCGTTGACCCCATTGGGAAGGAGGCCCCTGTCGGGGTCGATCAGCAGGCTGACCGCGCCGAGCACCGCCGGGAGGATCACCGTGAGAGCGAGGAAGCCCTTGTCGGAGGCGATCACGGACGCATAGCGGCGCACCAGCGTCCCGAACTGGCTCAGCCACCCCTGTGGCTTCGGCGGTTTCATCGCCTGCATCACCGGGACCTGTACGGCCTGCGGGGCGACGGCGTCGAGGTCCGCGGCGTACATCTGGTAGTGCTGCGAGCCCTTCCAGCGGCCCGCCCAGTCGTAGTCGCGGTAGTTCTCGAAGGCGGAGAAGACGTCGGCCCAGGTGTCGTAGCCGAAGAAGTTGAGCGCCTCCTCGGGCGGCCCGAAGTAGGCCACGGACCCGCCCGGCGCCATCACGAGCAGCTTGTCGCAGATCGCGAGCTCGGCGACCGAGTGGGTGACGACGAGGACGGTACGGCCGTCGTCGGCGAGGCCGCGCAGGAGCTGCATGACGTCGCGGTCCATGCCCGGGTCGAGGCCCGAGGTCGGCTCGTCGAGGAAGATCAGCGACGGCTTGGTGAGCAGCTCCAGAGCCACGGAGACGCGCTTGCGCTGGCCGCCGGAGAGGGAGGTGACCTTCTTCTCCTTGTGGATGTCCAGCTTCAGCTCGCGCAGCACCTCGTCGATGCGGGACTCGCGCTCGGCGGCCGTGGTGTCGGCCGGGAAGCGCAGCTTGGCCGCGTACTTGAGGGCCTTCTTGACCGTCAGTTCCTTGTGCAGGATGTCGTCCTGCGGGACCAGACCGATGCGCTGGCGCAGCTCCGCGAACTGCTTGTACAGGTTGCGGTTGTCGTACAGGACCTCGCCCTCGTTGGCGGGCCGGTAGCCGGTGAGCGCCTTGAGCAGCGTCGACTTTCCGGAGCCGGACGGGCCGATGACCGCGATCAGCGACTTCTCGGGGACGCCGAAGGAGACGTCCTTGAGGATCTGCTTGCCGCCGTCGACCGTCACCGTCAGGTGCCGCGCCGAGAAGGAGACCTCGCCGGTGTCGACGAACTCCTCCAGGCGGTCGCCGACGATCCGGAACGTCGAGTGGCCGACGCCGACGACGTCGGCGGGGCCGAGCAGCGCGGTGCCGCCCTTCGCTATCGGCTGGCCGTTGACGTACGTGCCGTTGTGGGAGCCGAGGTCGCGGATCTCCATGCGGCCGTCGGGCGTCGAGTGGAACTCGGCGTGGTGACGGGAGACCTGGAGGTCGGAGACGACCAGTTCGTTCTCCAGGGCGCGGCCGATGCGCATGACGCGGCCGAGCGCGAGCTGGTGGAACGTGGTCGGGCTGCGGTCGCCGTAGACCGGCGGCGCCCCCGCGCCGGCGCCGGGGCCCTGCTGCGGGATGT
>NZ_JBTYMC010000346.1:0-6462 GCF_054880855.1 Streptomyces sp. S6
CAGGGCGGGGCGGGGCGGGGCAGGGCTGGGCTGGGGAGGGGGCTCTGCGGGTTGTGGGGTGGTGCTGTTGGCCGGGGCTGGGGAGGGGACGCGGGTGCGGGTGGGAGGCGGCGCGGCTTGTCGTAGTTGGGGCGAGGAGGCGGGGTGGCTGCGGGTTGGTGGGGGTGAGGGGGTGCGGCTGTCCGGGGCTGGGGTGGGGGAGGTGGTGGTGGGTGGGGCAGGGGGCAGGGGGCTGGGAGGTTGATGCGGGCATGTCGGGGGTTTTCCACAGGGGTGGCGGGCGGGGGATTGGGTGGGCACAGTGGGGTGTGTGAACGGTGCACTGCGGTGGTGGGGAGAGCTTGGGGACCTGGTGTTGCCGGGGGAGTGTGCGGGGTGTGGGCGGGGGCGGACTGTGCTCTGTGGGGAGTGTCGGGAGGCGGTGAGCGGGGGTGCGGCGCGGTGGGTGCGGGCGGAGGGTGAGGTGGATGGGTTGCCGGCGGTGTGTGCGGCGGGGCCGTATGCCGGGGTGGTGCGCGGGGTGTTGCTCGCGCATAAGGAGCGGGGGGCGTTGGGGTTGGTGGGGGCGTTGGGGGTGGGGATGGCTCGGGCTGTTCGGGTGGGGTTGGACGGGGTTGGGGTGGGGTTGGGCGGGGGCACGGAGGAGCCGGGGGTGTTTGGGGGTGGGGTGTTGTTGGTGCCTGTGCCTTCTGGGCGGGGGGCTGTGCGGGCTCGGGGGCATGATCCGGTGCGGCGGGTGGCGTTGGCGGCGGCGGGGGTGCTGCGCAGGGGTGGGGTGGAGGTGCGGGTCGCCTCTGTTCTGCGGCAGCGGGCGGGGGTGCTTGACCAGGCCGGGCTGGGGGGTCGGGAGCGGCGGGAGAACCTTGCCGGGGCGCTGCGGGTCAGCGGGGCGGGGGCCCGGGTGCTGAGGGGGAGGGCTGTGGTGCTCGTCGACGACGTCGTCACGACCGGGGCTTCGCTCGCGGAGGCCGCGCGTGTGATTGGGGAGGCGTGTGAGGGGGGAGGTGAAGGAGTGTCCGGTGAAGTCGCCCGTGCAGGGCCGGACCCGGTGGAGAGGAGGCGGCGTGGGGTGCTGTGCGCGGCCGTGGTCGCGGGGTCACCGGATTCTTTTGAAATAAACCGGAACTGATCGAGAAGGTGCTTCGTTGCAGCTGGTGAGAGGCGCAATTCACCTGAACGGAGGTACAGCCGGGTAGAGGGTGACGACATCCGTCCGGGCGAGATATGTTCGGTTCAGAGAGACAAAGCCGAAGGCCGTATCTCTCGAATCCGAATGCCGTGCTGCGGTTTCGGGAAAATCACCCGCGGCATCCAGGATGTGGATCTCTCCTTCGGGGGAGGGAGGTGGACGTCACCGAGTCAGAAGGTTCCGGGGCTCACCGGAATCTGGTGCGAAAGGGAGATGCTCCGCGACGGAGCGGAGCGATCCGGGAACGGAGTTCTGCGTGGACATCGTCGTCAAGGGCCGTAAGACCGAAGTGGCCGAGCGGTTCCGCAAGCACGTGGCCGAGAAGCTGAACCTGGAGAAGATCCAGAAGCTCGACGGCAAGGTGATCAGCCTGGACGTCGAGGTGTCCAAGGAGCCGAACCCCCGACAGGCCGAACGGTGCGACCGGGTGGAGATCACGCTGCGTTCCCGCGGCCCGGTGATCCGGGCGGAAGCGGCGGCCAGCGACCCGTACGCGGCACTCGACCTGGCGGCGGAGAAGCTCGACGCACAGCTGCGCAAGCAGCACGACAAGCGCTACACGCGGCGCGGCTCCCGCCGGCTGACGGCGGCGGAGGTCCCCGACCACGTCCCTGGCGTGGCCACCCTCAGCGGCAGCAACGGCGAGCCGGTCGACCCCGGCCGGGCCGACGGCGTCCCCACCAAGCGGATGGGCTCGCTGGAGGTGCAGGGTGACGGCCCCCTCGTCGTCCGCGAGAAGAACCACGCCGCGGCCCCGATGACCCTCGACCAGGCGCTCTACGAGATGGAACTGGTCGGACACGACTTCTACCTCTTCGTCGACTCCGAGACCAAGGAACCCAGCGTCGTCTACCGGCGGCACGCCTACGACTACGGGGTGATCCACCTCCAGACCGACACGATGGTCACCGCGCAGGCGCACGCCTCCGACTCCGGCGGCACGCTCGGCGGCTGACCGCGCGCCGGTCATGACCCGACGGGTGCCCCTGGAGCGCGTGTGCGCCCCCAGGGGCACCCCCGTGCGACCAGTTCACGCCTTGCTCCGTCACCGCGTTGTCGCCAGGGCATGGAATCATGGCCAGGGCGGCTCAACGAGTGGGCCGTTGCCTCGGGTTGGCGATGGCACCAGACCAACGGCCCCAGCCTCAGGGGGAGGAACGATGGCGGACAGCTTCGGACCGATGCGGGACGAGGACGCGCGCGACAGCGTCGTCGGCATGGGCCCGGACGCGGGCACCTTGCGGGGGGAGCCGATCAGAGTGCTTGTCGTGGACGACCATGCGCTGTTCCGCCGGGGGCTGGAGATCGTGCTCGCGGCCGAGGAGGACATCCAGGTCGTCGGGGAGGCGGGGGACGGGGCCGAGGCTGTCGACAAGGCGGCGGATCTGCTGCCCGACATCGTGCTGATGGACGTCCGGATGCCCAAGCGCGGGGGGATCGAGGCGTGTACCTCGATCAAGGAGGTGGCTCCCAGCGCCAAGATCATCATGTTGACCATAAGCGATGAGGAAGCCGACCTCTACGACGCGATCAAGGCGGGGGCCACGGGATATCTCCTCAAGGAGATCTCGACGGACGAGGTCGCCACCGCGATTCGCGCGGTCGCTGACGGGCAGTCGCAGATCAGTCCCTCGATGGCGTCGAAACTGCTCACCGAGTTCAAATCGATGATCCAGCGGACGGACGAGCGGCGGCTCGTGCCCGCGCCTCGGCTCACCGATCGGGAACTCGAAGTGCTGAAACTCGTGGCCACCGGGATGAACAACCGGGACATCGCCAAGGAGTTGTTCATCTCCGAGAACACCGTGAAGAACCATGTGCGCAACATCCTGGAGAAGCTCCAACTGCACTCCAGGATGGAGGCGGTGGTCTATGCGATGCGGGAGAAGATTCTTGAGATCCGGTGAGTGGGTGTCAGCTTAGGGTCGCGGCCAGGGTCCTTCTCGTCTCCTTCGCCAAGGCGTCCTGGAGGGACGGGGGGTCGACCCGTTCGACCCTGATGTCCTTGCAGTCCACCCAGCTCGCGGCTTCCACCAGGGCCTGGGCCACCGCCGGGATCGACTTCGGGCCGTCCAGGGAGACCTGTTTCGCGACGAGGGTGCCGGACTCTCTTGCCGGGTCGACTCTGCCGACCAGTTTGCCGCCGGCCAGGACCGGCATCGCGAAGTAGCCGTGGATGCGTTTGGGCTTGGGGACGTAGGCCTCCAGGCGGTGGGTGAAGCCGAAGACGCGTTCCGTGCGGGCGCGTTCCCAGATGAGGGAGTCGAACGGGGAGAGCAGGGTCGTGCGGTGGCGGCCCCTCGGGGCGGTCTCCAGGGCCTTCGGGTCGGCCCAGGCGGGTTTGGACCAGCCGTCCACCGTCACCGGAATCAGGCCCGAGTCCGCGAGGACGTCGTCCACCTGGTCGGATTTGAGGCGGTGGTAGTCGGCGATGTCGGATCTCGTGCCTACGCCGAGGGCCTCGCCGGCCAGGCGGACCAGGCGGCGGATGCATTCCCTGTCGGTCAGATCGTCGTGCAGGAGGTCTTTCGGGATGGCTCGCTCCGCCAGGTCGTAGACGCGTTTCCAGCCTTTGCGGTCTACGCAGACGACTTCGCCGTACATCAGGGCGCGTTCTACCGCGACCTTGGTGCCGGACCAGTCCCACCATTCGCTCGTTCTCTTCGCGCCGCCCAGGTCTGTGGCGGTGAGGGGGCCTTCTGCGCGGAGTTGGTCGAGGACCTTGGCGTAGACGCCGTCCGGGAGGGTGTGGTGCCAGTGGGGGCGGTTGCGGTAGGCGCGGCGGCGGAAGGCGAAGTGGGGCCATTCCTCGATGGGGAGGATGCAGGCGGCGTGGGACCAGTATTCGAAGGCGTGCGGGGGTGTTTGGGGGGTGGTGGGGGTCCAGTAGGCGGATTCCACTGTCTTGCGGCCTACCGCGCCGAGGCGGGCGTACGGGATGAGTTCGTGGGAGCGGGCCAGGACCGAGATGGTGTCCAGTTGGACGGCGCCGAGGTGGCGGAGGGTGCCTCGGACGCCGGATTTTCGGTCGGGGGTGCCTAGGAGGCCCTGGGCCCTGAGGATGATGCGGCGGGCTTCGTCCGGGGTGAGGGTGGTGGTTGGGGGCGGGAGGGGCGTCATGTCTTCGGACGATAAGGGGTGGGTCTGACAGTGGGGGTTGAGCTGGGGTTTTCTTGCCCGCGCCGACCCGGGGGGTGGGTGGGGGTGTGGGTGGGTTGGGGGTGGAGCGGCCCTGGAGGGGGCTTGTCCTCACGCGCCGGACGGGCTGTTGGGGTGGGCTGAAGTGGGGGAGGTGGTTTTGGAGTGGTGGGTGGGGTTGGCCCTGGACGGGCCTCGTCCTCACGCGCCGGACCGGATGCTCGCAACTGATGGCTCTGAGCAAGGTCAAGCTTGGGTGAACCCGGTGGTCACCCGGTGGAAGCGACGAAACCCCGTCCGACGTTGGCCGAACGGGGCTCCGGGTTGGTCTGGTCAGTCGCAGAACGATGCCTTCACGGTGGTCATGATGTCCGCCGCCTGGTCGTCTGTGAGGCTCGGCACCAGGCCGCCCTTGGAGCGGGCCTGAGCGTTGCTCTGGACGGTTGCGGCCGGATGTCCGGACACACGCTGCGAGACTTGCTGACGGCCTGCGACTCCTTTTCGGTGAGTCTCGGGCCGATGGCACCCAGGGCGCGGTTGGGTGCGGCGGTCTGTGCGGCGTCCGGTGTCGGTACGCCCGTGCTCGGCTTCGCGGTGTCCGCCGACGCGGTGTCCGGGGCGTCTTCGAACAGTGCGAGCATCCTGCCTGACGTGAGGACGGCAACCCCCGTCGTCCGCCGCGGAGTGCACGCCGACGATGACGACGCGGTCGGGGGTGACTCCGGGGCCGCTCGCGCGCTCGATGTGGCGGGGGTGTGGTGGTTCACGCGCTCATCTCGGTCGCGGCGAACGCGTCCGGCCCGAAGGGGGCACCGTCGTAGGTGTACGGGTAGTCCATGCCGAGGCTCGCGTATGCCGCTGCCTGGCGGCGTTCGTACTGGAGGCGGGTTTCGCGCTCAGCGTCCGCTGTGGCCTGTCGGCGGAAGAGTTCCGCCGCTTCTTCCTTCGTGGGTCCGGTCCACGGTCGGGACCAGGGGCTTACATACAGCTGGGGGGTGGGGGCCACTGCCGGGGCGGCCTGCGGCTTGCGGCGTTTGCCCGTGGCGGGGAGCAGGAGGGAGAAGAGGGTACGCAGGCACGCCGAGATGGCGCGCGCGATAGAGTGGCGCACGGCGACAGTCCTTCCAAGGGTGATGTCGTCACGGCCCCGTCAGCGGAGTGCGCTAACACTCCGAGTCCTGGCGGGGCCACCTTGTTTGATGTTGTGCAGCGCACGCTAGCACCAACACCCGCTGCGTGACGACGTTTTGGGAAACACGGAAACAGGCAGGTGACGAACGCGGGACGGTCGGCCCGGCGGGAGGCGTGCTGTTACGGGTCCTCCGGTAGGCCCCAGTTCTCGGGGTTCGTGGTCAGGTCCTGGAGGAGTGTTTCGACGGTGGGGTCGGAGATGTCCCAGGCGTGGACGAGGGGATGCGCGCCGAACAGCCCGCAGGCGTCGCCGTTGGTGTGTGAGGCCTCGCACCACCGCAGGACGGCGAACCGGAACCCGTCCTCGCCCCACAGGATCCACTGCCCGTCGTCCTCGGCCTCCCCGTCCCACAGGAAGTCGGCGTGCTCCCCCGGATGCCCTTCCGCCAGCTCGCAGCAGACGTACCCCTCCGCGAACTCGCAGTCCTCGTACGCCCCTTCGGGCGCCGACTCCAACAAGGCCAGCACCTCCCGCACGGGCACCAGCCTGACCCCGGTGCACTGCAACATGACGCCCTCACAGATCGGTTGAGGCTTCCCGGACGGACGACACCGGGTCGCCCCCTTCTCGCCGGATCACCCCCCACTCCACGAGCCGTTCGGCGACGAACGTCGGACTGACCCGGAACTCGCGGGCCAACGCGGCGGCGGACACGCCCTGTTGATACCGCCGGACCACCAACTCCCGCGCCCTGACGAACCCGGCACGCGCCACCCGCACTTCCGCGCTGCTGCGCCGCTGGGCCCGCCCCCTGAACACCCGCGCACCGGCCCGCCGGTACAGCAACGCGTCGACGAGGTTGCGGCGCTGCTCGCCCCACTCGTCGAACCATCGCCCCAACCAGCCGGCGGTCACCCCGTACTCCTCCGCAAGCCCACTCAACGGCGCCCCCAGCCGATAACGCCGGATCACCAACTCACGTTCCTCCAGCACACGTTGCCTC
>NZ_JBTYMC010000347.1:0-6447 GCF_054880855.1 Streptomyces sp. S6
GCACCGCGCGCGGGCCGGTCCTGGAGGCGGTCGCCCGGGACGAGGCCGCGCTGGAGCGGATCTCCGGGGTGCTGGCGGACGCCGGGGGGTTGCTGGGCGAGCGCTAGGCACGGTCCGGGTGCCCTGCGGCCGACGGACCCATGATCCGTCGGCCGCACCTGTGCCGGTTCTGCGACCGGGAACTCCTGCCGATAATTACTCAGTTGTTCGACCTGCACGTGAGCGATTTTCTCTGTGAGGTACTCATGCCCGCGCCCGTTTCTCCGCCTCCGGACGGTCCCTCCGAGGACGGAGGGCTGTTCCTGCCGTTGAAGGAACGTCCCTTCCGGCTGCTGGCGTCGGGGCGGCTGCTCATGTACTTCGCCAACGCGATGGCCCCGATCGTGCTGGCCTTCGCGGTGCTCGACCTCACCGGGTCCAAGACGGACCTCGGGATCGTGGTGGGTGCCCGGTCGGTGGCCAACGTGGCCCTGCTGCTGGCGGCCGGGGTGGTCGCCGACCGGTTCTCGCGGACGATGATCCTGCGGGGCTCGGCGTGCGCCGCCGCGGCCGTGCAGGGGGCCATAGCGGTCAGCATGCTCCTGGACTTCACGACGATCCCGCTGCTGATCCTGCTCAGCGTGCTCAACGGCGCCCTGTCCGCCGTCTCCATGCCGGCGTCCGCCGCGCTCACCCCGCAGACGGTGCCGGCGAAGCTGCTGCGCCCGGCGAACGCGCTGATGCGCATGGCAGTCAACCTCGGCATGATCATCGGCGCGGCGCTCGGCGGCGTGCTCGTCGCCGCCGTCGGTCCGGGCTGGGGGCTCGCCTGCAACGCCGTCGCGTTCCTCGGCGCCGCCCTGTGCTACTTCGGGCTGCGCATCCCCGCCGGCAAGGCCGACCCGGCCGAACGCTCGCACCCGTTGCGGGAGTTGCGGGAGGGGTGGCAGGAGTTCGTCTCGCGCACCTGGGTGTGGGTGGTGGTCGCGCAATTCATGGTGGTCAACGCCGTGGTCGCGGGCGGCGTCTACGTGCTGGGTCCCTCGGTCGCCGACGACACGTTCGGCCGCACCGGCTGGGGCATCGTGCTGGCCGCCCAGATGGCCGGGGCGGTGGCCGGCGGTTTCGTCGCGGCCCGCTCCCGGGCCAAACACGCGCTGCGGATCGGCGTCGCGGCCGTCGCCCTGGAGGCGCTGCCGCTGGCGGTGCTCGCCGAGGCGCCCGGGGTGCTGCTCCTCACGGTGGCGATGTTCGTCAACGGCCTCGCCATGGAGCAGTTCGGCGTCGCCTGGGAGGTGTCCCTCCAAGAGAACGTCCCGCAGGACCGGCTCGCCCGGGTCTACTCCTACGACGCGCTCGGCTCGTTCATCGCCCTGCCCGTCGGGGAGATGGCCGCGGGGCCGGTGGCGGACCGGGCCGGCGTGGGCACCACACTGCTCGCGGGGTCGGCCCTGGTGGTGCTCGCGACGGCCGCCGCCCTGTGCAGCAGGGACGTGCGGGAGCTGGCCACGCGCGTGCACAAGGAGCCCGAAGCGGCCGAGGCGTGAGCGTACGGCACGGGCGGCCGACGGCGCCCCCGCGCGGGACGCGTTCCCGGAGGCGTCCCGGATCCGTCAGCGTTCCGTAAGGGCGTCGCTCGTTCCGTGAGGGCCCCGCACCGAGTGGGATGGAGGGCATGAGACTGCCTGTTCTTCCGCCGGTGTTCAAGGGCGGACTGCATGACGCCCGGACGGCGACCTCACTCGGCCGGTGGCTGGGTGCGGCGTTCGCCGTGTGCTTCGTGACCGGGCTGGTCAGCCACTTCATGCAGCATCCGCCGGGGTGGCTGGCCGACGAGATCCCGAGCCGTCCGGTGTGGGGGTACCGGCTCACCCAGGGGCTGCACGTCGCCTCGGGGACCGCGGCCGTCCCGCTGCTGCTGGCGAAGTTGTGGGCGGTGTACCCGAGGCTGTTCGTGTGGCCGCCGCTGCGGTCGGTCCGGCACGGTCTGGAGCGGATCTCCGTCGCGGTCCTGGTGGCCGGCGCGCTGTTCGAGCTGTCGACGGGGCTGCTGAACACGGCCCAGTGGTACCCCTGGGCGTTCTCGTTCGTCCCCGTGCACTACGCGGTGGCGTGGCTGGTCGTCGGCGCGCTGCTGCTGCACGTCGCCGTCAAGGCGCCGGAGATCAGGGCGCACTGGACGCGCCGGTCGTCCGGGACGCTCGCGCTGCCCACGGAGCAGGGCGCCGACCGACGGACGTTCATGACGGCGGTCGGGGCGGCCGTCGGGGCCGTCACCCTCACCACCGTCGGGCAGTCCCTCACCCCGCTGAAGGGGTTCGTCCTGTTCGCGCCCCGCCATCCCGACAAGGGTCCGCAGGCGCTGCCGGTCAATCGCACCGCCGCCGCGGCCGGGGTCGAGCGGGTCTCGGCGGAGGGGTACCGGCTCACGGTCGTCGGGCCTCGTGCACGCACGCTGACCCTGTCCCTGGACGCGTTGCGGGCGCTGCCGCAGTACGAGGCCGAGTTGCCGATCGCGTGCGTCGAGGGGTGGAGCAAGTCGGCGCACTGGACCGGTGTGCGGGTCGTGGACCTCCTCGAACAGGTCGGGGCTCCGGCGCACGCGCGCGTACGGGTCGTTTCCTTGCAGCTCCGGGGGGCCTACCGGGTGTCGGAACTGGGGTCCCCGCACGCGCGCGATCCGCTGACCCTGCTCGCCCTGCGGCTCAACGGGGAGGACCTCGACCGCGACCACGGCTTTCCCGTACGCCTGATCGCGCCGAACCGGCCGGGTGTCCTCCAGACCAAGTGGGTCGGCCGGCTGGAGGTGCTGGCGTGAGGGCGCTGCGGGTGGGGACGGGGGTGGCGGGGACGGCGCTGATCGGTGTCGGCGTGTTCCTGCTGGCGGGCGTTCCCGATCCCGGTGACGTGCTGGTGTGGCTCGGTGGTGCGGTGGTGCTGCATGACGGGGTGGTGGTGCCGTTCGTGCTGCTGGTGGGGGCGGTCGTGGGCCGGGGGCTCGTCCGGGGTGCGCTGGTGGTGGCGGGGGCGCTGACGGTGGTGGCGGCGCCGGTGCTGCTGCGGCCGGGGGTGACGGCCAATCCGTCGGTGCTGCCGTTGGACTATCCGAGGAACTGGTTGCTGGCGATGGCGGGGGTGGCGACGGTGACGGGGGTGTGGTGGGCGGTGCGGCGGGTGAGGCGGAGGTCCCGGAAGTGAGGTGCTTACGAACCCCTGACGTTCCCGCGCGCAGCGGTACGGAGCGGGCCGGGCCCGTCTACGGTCGGTGACATGTTGATCCTGGTCACCGGGGGTGCCGGCTTCATCGGCTCGCACCTCGTCACCGCTCTTCTGGCCGCCGGGCACGAGGTCCGTGTCCTCGACGCGCTGCTGCCCGCCGCCCACCGCACGCCGCCGCGGATCCCCGCCGGGGTGCAGTGGCGGCACGCGGACGTCCGCAGCGAGACGGCCGTCGCCGACGCCCTGCGGGGTGTCGACGCCGTCTGCCATCAGGCCGCGATGGTCGGTCTCGGCAAGGACTTCGCCGACGCGCCCGCGTACGTGAGCTGCAACGACCTCGGGACGGCCGTGCTCCTGGCGGGCATGGCCGAAGCGGGGGTGGGCCGACTGGTGCTGGCGAGCTCGATGGTCGTCTACGGCGAGGGACGCTACGCGTGCGCGCGCCACGGCGTCGTCCAGCCCGGCCCGCGCCGCGTGGCGGACCTGGAGGCGGGCGCCTTCGAGCCGCCGTGCCCCCACTGCGGCGAGCCCCTCTCTCCCGGTCTGGTGGACGAGGACGCCCCCGTCGACCCGCGCAACGTGTACGCGGCCACCAAACTCACCCAGGAGCACCTGGCCGCAGCCTGGGCACGGGCGACCGGCGGGAGGGTCGCCGCCCTCCGCTACCACAACGTCTACGGCCCCGGCATGCCCCGCGACACCCCTTACGCGGGCGTGGCCTCCCTGTTCCGCTCCGCCCTGGCCCGGGGTGAGGCCCCCCGGGTCTTCGAGGACGGCGGCCAGCGGCGCGACTTCGTCCACGTCCGGGACGTCGCCGGCGCGAACCTCGCGGCGCTGGACGCGCTGCCGGCCCTGCCGGAGGGCGGCCTGCGGGCCTACAACGTCGGCAGCGGGGACCCGCACACCGTGGGCGAGATGGCCGCCGCGCTCTCCGCCGCGTACGGCGGCCCCGCCCCCGTCGTCACCGGCGAGTACCGGCTGGGCGACGTCCGGCACATCACCGCGTCGTCGGAGCGGCTGCGGGCGGAGTCGGGGTGGAAGCCGGGGGTGGGGTTCGTGGAGGGGATGAGGGAGTTCGCGGGGGCGGAGCTGCGGGCGGGGTGAGGGGGCTCACACCGCCGCCGGCAACCGCACCTCGAACCGGCACCCGCCCGGCACGTTCTGCACCGCCGCGCTCCCCCGGTGCGCCTCCACGATGCCCCGCACGATGGCCAGGCCGAGCCCGGCTCCGCCCGGCGGCGTGCGGGCGTCCGTGCCGCGCCAGCCGGTGTCGAAGACGCGGGGGAGGTCTTCGGGGGCGATCCCTCCGCAGCCGTCGGTCACGGACAGGATCACGCGGTCGTCCTCGGAGCGCGCGGAGACGGCGACCGTGCCGTCGGCGGGGGTCCGGCGGATCGCGTTGACCAGGAGGTTGGCCAGCGCCCGGGACATCTCGCGGCCGTCGACCTCGACGGGGACGGGCTCGACGCCGTCGCCGACGAGGCGGACGCCGTGTTCGCGGGCGAGGGCGTCGACTCCCGCTATGGCGTCGCCGACGAGGTCGTAGACGGACATGCGGGACGGGGACAGGGCGAGCACGCCGGCCTGGATGCGGGAGAGTTCGAAGAGGTCGCCGACCATCGCGCTCATGCGTCCGACCTCGCCCCGGATCCGGGCGTGGTACGCGCCGGGGTCGTCGACGATGCCGTCCTCCAGCGCCTCGGTCATGGCCTGGAGCCCGGCGAGCGGGGTGCGCAGGTCGTGGGAGATCCAGGCGACCAGTTCACGCCGGGACGCCTCCAGGGTCCGTTCGCGTTCCCGGGAGGCGGCGAGGCGGGCGCTGGTCGCGGCCAGTTCGCGGCTGAGGTCGGCGAGTTCGGCGGTCGGCGCGGCGGCGGGCGGGGTGAAGGCGCCGTCGTCGCCGAGGGCGCGGGTCGCCTCGGCCAGCTCACGGCTGCCTCGGACGACGGAGCGGCCGAGCAGCAGGGCGACGGTGAGGGAGACGGCCGTGGCCATGGCGCACACCATGGACACCACCCACAGGTCGTGGTCGGACAGGAACATCGCCCAGCACACCAGCATGGTCCCGGCGAGCATCGCCGCCACGGTGACGACCGCGACGACGGCCAGGGACACGGCGACGGACCGGCGGCGCAGTATGCGCAGGGCGAGGAGTCCGAGGAGTCCGGCGCCCGCCGCGCCGACGGCCGCGTAGAGGGCGATCAGGAGGGTGTCACCGAGCACGGCCGGCCCCGTTCTCCGGCGCGTCGAACCGGTACCCGATGCCCCAGACGGTGCTGATCAGTTCCGGTCGCGCCGGATCGTTCTCGACCTTTTCGCGCAACCGGCGCACGTGCACGGTGACTGTGGACAGATCGCCGAACTCCCACCCCCACACACGCTGCATGAGCTGTTCGCGGCTGGTGGCCTGTCCGGGATGGCGCAGGAAGTACTCCAGGAGGTCGAACTCCCGGATGGTGAGCGCGAGTCCGGCGCCGTCGCGGGTGGCGCGGCGGGCGACGGGGTCCAGGGCGAGCCGCCCGGCCCGCAGCCAGGGCTCCTGCGCGTGGCCGGCCGGGGGCGCACCGGCCCGGCGCAGCACCGACTCCACGCGCAGGACCAGCTCACGGGGGCTGAACGGCTTGGTGACGTAGTCGTCCGCACCGACCTCCAGGCCGAGGACGCGGTCCTCCTCGTCGCCGCGCGCGGTCAGCATGATCACGGGGAGAGGGCCGGCCGTCCGCAGCCGGCGGCAGACCTCCAGGCCGTCCATGCCGGGCAGCATCAGGTCGAGCACCACGAGGTCGGGGCGTTCGGTGCGGGCCGCTTCGACGGCGGTGGGGCCGTCGGCGGCGACATCGACGGCGAAGCCCGCCCGGTCCAGGTATCCGGCGACGACCTCGGAGACGGTCGGGTCGTCGTCCACGACGAGTACGCGTTTCACGTGACCGAGTCTCACACCCGGATCGCGCGGCCGGGGAGGAGCGGCGTTCGACGTCAGCACTCCGTAAGGAGCTCAAGTCCCTTTTGCCCGTTTCGCGTCCGTAGGGTGAGACGGGTGACCCAAACTCCCCCTCCTTCCGTGGACGTCGTGCTGCCCTGCCTCGACGAGGCCGAGGCGCTGCCCTGGGTGCTGGCGCGGATTCCCGTCGGCTGGCGCGCGATCGTCGTCGACAACGGCTCCACCGACGGCTCCCCGGAGCTGGCCCGCGCGCTCGGCGCCCACGTCGTGCACGAGGCCCGGCGCGGCTTCGGCGCCGCCTGCCACGC
>NZ_JBTYMC010000348.1:0-6440 GCF_054880855.1 Streptomyces sp. S6
GCTTGTCGAGGCGTCGTCCGCGCCCGTGGCCATCGTCGGCATGAGCTGCCGCCTCCCGGGCGGGGTCACCACGCCCGAGGAGCTGTGGGAGCTGCTCGGCGCGGGCGGCGATGCCATAGTGGACCCGCCGCCGGGCCTGACCCCGCCCTCTGACCTGCCCTGTGACCTGCGGGAACCGAAAACTTTCGGGCTCTGGTGGCCCTCCCCCGCGCCACGTACGGTGATCCCGTCCGACATTTCCCGTGAAGGCGGTCACCGATGCCCCTGTTCGACCTCCCCCTCGAAGAACTCCGCGAGTACCGCAGCGACTCGGTGCCACCGGAGGACTTCGACGCGTTCTGGACGAAGACCCTCCAGGAAGCGCGCGAGCACGACCTCGACGCCCGCTTCGATCCGGTCGACACCGGGCTGACGACGGTCGACGTGTACGACGTGACGTTCGCGGGGTTCGGCGGCCACCCGGTGAAGGCGTGGTTCACCGTCCCGAAGAACACCACCGCCCCCCTCCCGCTGATCGTGGAGTTCATCGGCTACGGCGGCGGGCGCGGCCTCCCCCACGAGCATCTTCTGTGGGCGTCGGCGGGCCACGCCCACCTGATCATGGACACGCGGGGCCAGGGCAGCGCCTGGGGCGGCGGGGGCGGCACCCCGGACCCGGTGGGCGGCGGCCCGGCGTACCCGGGGTTCATGACGCGCGGCATCGACGCGCCGGAGAACTACTACTACCGGCGGGTGTTCACGGACGGCGTCCGCGCGGTGGAGGCGGCCCGCTCGCACCCCCTGGCGGACGCCTCCCGCACGGTCGTCCTCGGCGGCAGCCAGGGCGGCGGCATCAGCATCGCGGTCGCCGGGCTCGTGCCCGACCTGGCGGGGGCCGCGCCGGACGTGCCGTTCCTGTGCGACTTCCCGCGCGCCGCGATCCTGACGGACCGTCACCCCTACCGTGAGATCGGCCTGTTCCTCAAGACGCACCGGGGCCGCAGCGCGGACGTCCAGCGCACCCTGGCCTACTTCGACGGCGTCCACTTCGCCGCCCGCGCCACCGCCCCCGCCCTCTTCTCCGTCGCCCTGGAGGACGCGACCTGCCCGCCCTCGACGGTCTTCGCCGCGTTCAACTCCTGGGCGCACGACGACAGGCGGATAGAGGTGTACGACTTCAACGACCACGAGGGCGGCGGCCCTTACCAGGACGAGGTGAGGCTGCGCTGGCTGCGGGGGATCAACTCGCGCTAGGTTCCGGTGAGTTCGGTTTCCGATCACCGGCGGAGGACACATGACCGAGGTGCACGGCCACTGCGACGACGGCTTCGCCGGGGTCCGGGCGGCGTTCGAGGCGAACTTCCGGGAACGGGACGAACTCGGCGCCGCCGTAGCGGTGTTCGTCGACGGCCACCCCGTGGCCGACCTGTGGGGCGGCAGGGCCGACGGTGCCCGCACCCGTCCCTGGGAGCGGGACACCGTCGTCAACGTCTGGTCCACCACCAAGGGCGTGACGGCGCTGTGCGCCCACCTCCTCGCCGAGCGGGGTCTCCTCGACCTCGACGCCGAAGTCGCCCGCTACTGGCCCGAGTTCGCCGAGAACGGCAAGGAGCGTGTCCTCGTACGGCACCTCCTGTCCCACCGCTCGGGGGTCCCGGGCCTCAGCGAGCCGCTGAGCGCCGAGCAGCTGTACGACTGGGAGTCGACCGTGTCGCGGCTCGCGGCGCAGAAGCCGCTGTGGGAGCCCGGCAGCGCCTCGGGCTATCACGCCCTGCTGTTCGGGCACTTGATCGGCGAGGTGGTCCGGCGGATCACCGGCCTGCTGCCGAGCGCCTTCCTGGCGCGGGAGGTCACGGGCCCGCTCGGCATCGACTTCACCATCGGGCTGCCCGAGAAGGAGTACGGGCGTGCCGCCGAGCTGGTCCCGCCGCCCGCCCTGACGAGCACTCAGCAGGCCGAGATGCTGGCCTCGTTGACGCCGGTCGCGATCGCCGCGGTCGGCAACCCTCCGGTGGGCGCCCCCACCGCCAACTCCCCCGCGTGGCGGGCCGCCGAGATCCCGGCGGGCGGGGGGCACGGCACCGCGCGGGCCGTCGCGGAGCTGTACGGGCTGCTCGCCGGGGAGCGCGGACTACTGTCCCCCGAGGCGGTCGAACGGGTCCGGGAGGGGCAGGGGAGCTGCCGTGACCTGGTGCTCGGGGCGCGGCTCGGGCGGGACACGGAGATCGCGCTCGGGCCGTGGCTGAGCGGGGCGCACGGCTCGTACGGGCCCAATCCGCGCGCGTTCGGGCACGACGGGTTCGGCGGGTCGTTCGGGCTCGCGGACCCGGAGGCGCGGGTGTCCCTGGGGTACGTGATGAACCGGATGGGCCCCCATATCGCCGACGACCCGAGGAAGTCGGCGCTCGTGGACGCCGTCTACGCCGCCTTGTGACCCGTCACCAGTCGCGCGCGGGGGCTTTTGTCGTCCCGGGTGCCGAACTCCGGCAGCGCCCGCAGGCCGACGCGGAACCCCGCGTCCGTCAACTCCCGTCGTACGTCGCCGAGCCGGAAGGTGCGGTAGTACATCACGAACGGCGGGCGCCACAGCGCGTTGCGGGCCCGCATGACCCCGTCGAAGCCGAGAAGGGCCCAGTAGGCGGGAGTCGAGACCTTCGGCGGGGCGCCGACGGGGAACGCGAAGGTGCCGCCGGGGCGCAGCGCGGTGTGCACCTGGCGGAAGAGGCCCGGGAGTTCGGCGGGCAGGAAGTGCCCGAACGCCCCGAAGCTGACGACGAGGTCGAACGCGGAGACGAACGGCAGCGCCCGCGCGTCCGCCCGCACCAGCCGCGCCCCCTGCCCCGCCGCCCGCTCCAGCATCCCCGCGCTGAAGTCGACCCCGGTCACCCGCTCGCACACCTCCCCGAGCACCTTGAGCCCCGCGCCCGTCCCGCAGCACAGGTCGAGCCCGTCCCCGTAGGGCCCCGCCGCCTTGAGCGCCTCGGCGGTGGCGTCGAGGACCGGGGCGGGTGTGCGGAACGGCGTGTGGTCGAACTTCGGGGCGAGCAGGTCGTAGCCGTGCTCGACGGACGACAGGGCCTGGACGGCGAGTTCACGCAGGCGGGGTCCTTCGGGGCTGAACATCTGCCTATTGTGGCCGTTCCCGAGGAAAGGCGGTCCGCATGCACGCGTTCCGTGAAGCCGTCGAGGCGAGGGATATGGAGTCGGCCGTCGCCCTGCTGGCGGAGGACGTCGTCTTCAACAGCCCCGTCGTCCACCAGCCCTACCAGGGGCGGGCCGTCACCGCCGCGATCCTCCGCGTCGTCGCCCAGGTCTTCCAGGACCTGCGCTACGAACGGGAGGTGACCGACGGCGCGGACAGCGCCCTGGTCTTCACCGCCCGGGTCGGCGACCGGCAGCTGACGGGCTGCGACCTGATCCACGTCGGCGAGGACGGCCTCATCGACGAACTGACCGTGATGGTACGGCCGTTGTCGGCGGCGCAGGCCCTCCAGGCCGCCATGGCCGCCCGGTTCGGCGACATCGCGGCGGACGCATCCGGCTGAGCCCGGCCGGCGTCTTCTTCGACGGCACCCTTCGGCCCGCCCTGATGGCCGTCCGCACGAAGAGAGGTTCCGAGATGCGTCTGTCCCGGCTCACGGCCGCCGCCGTGTTCGTGGCCACCGCCGCACTGACCGCCCCCGCCGCACAGGCGGTGGCCGCCCCGATGCCCTGGGAGACCAGCAAGGTCCCCACGGCCGCCGCCCACCCTGTCTCCTTGAGCACGGCCGGCACGATCACCATCCAGTGCGTCGGCGGCTGCTACCAGTAGCTCCGCGCGGGGCCCGCGCCCGTGGCATGACGGCGCCGGCGCGAGCGGCCTTCGGGCCGGTCGCGCCGGCGTTCGCATGTGCGCGGTGGGAATGCTCGGCGCCGGTTCGGGGTTGACAGGACCAGGTACCCCGTGTGTACCTTGCGAACAGCACTCGTGTACGCCCCCTCGTGGGCGCCGGTGCGGTTCTCTCTCCTTCTCCACCCCGTCGACCGGGGTGTCTCTCAGCCGCCGGAAGTGCGTGTCGCCTTCCGAATTCGTCGCGGCGTTCTCCTTCCCCACGCATGCCACATGCCCGTCCGTCCGCGAAGGGACCGACCCTCATGACCACCACACTCGAACACCCCCCGACCAAGCAGCAGCCCCCGGCCCGGCTCGTGGCCGGCGTCCTCGACGTCGACAGCGGCGGGAAGGGGCACCTGCGGGGGCCCGGTCTCCTGCCGGAGGCCGAGGACACCCAGGTCCCGGTGGCGCTGATCCGCCGGCACGGCCTGCGCAAGGGCGACCTCGTCCAGGGCCTGCGCGACCGGCGCGCGCTCACCGAGGTCACCGCCGTCGAGGGCCGCGGCCCCGAACAGACGCGCGGTCGCCGCAGGTTCGCCGAGCTGACGCCGCTGCACCCCAGTGAACGGCTGCGTCTCGAACACCCCGCCTCGGGGCTCGCCGGACGGGTCACCGACCTGTTCGCACCCGTCGGCAAGGGGCAGCGGGGGCTGCTCGTCGCCCCGCCGAAGACCGGCAAGACGGTCCTGCTCCAACAGCTCGCGGCGGCCGTCGCGGGCAACCACCCGGAGGCCCGGCTGATGGTCCTCCTGCTCGACGAACGCCCCGAGGAAGTCACCGACATGCGGCGCTCGGTGCACGGCGAGGTGTACGCCTCGACGTTCGACCGGGCGGCCCGGCAGCACACCGCCCTCGCCGAACTGGTCGTGGAGCGCGCGAAGCGGCTCGTCGAGGCCGGGGAGGACGTCGTGATCCTCCTCGACTCCCTGACCCGGCTGTGCCGGGCCCACAACAACGCGGCTCCGGGCAACGGCCGCACCCTCAGCGGCGGCGTCGACGCGGGCGCCCTCCTCGGCCCGAAGCGGTTCTTCGGCGCCGCGCGCGCCGTCGAGGAGGGCGGCTCGCTGACGATCCTGGCGACCGCCCTGGTCGAGACGGGCTCGCGGGCCGACGACTACTACTTCGAGGAGCTGAAGAGCACCGGCAACATGGAGCTGCGCCTCGACCGCGAACCGGCCTCCCGCCGCCTGTTCCCCGCCGTCGACCTCTACACCTCCGGCACCCGCCGCGAGGAACTCCTCCTCACCCCGGCCGAGTTGGCCGCCACCCACGGCCTGCGCCGCGCCCTCGCCGCCCGCGACACCAGCACCGGCCTGGAGACCCTCCTGGAGCGGATGCGCAGGACACCGGACAACGCGGCGTTCCTGCGGCAGGTGCAGCCGACGCTGCCGGGGGCGTGAGAGGCGCACACACCCCGGCCCACCTCCTCCGTACGGCATCCGGGTGCTCACCACCCCCCGATCGGCACGGGCAGCACGCCGATCCGCATGATCGTTTCTACGTTGACCGTATGACGATCGGATTCTCCTCCCGGGCCGCCGTGACGGCCTGCGCGTTGTGTGCCGCGGTCTCCTTGGCGGCGGGCCCGGTGGCGGTCGCCTCGGCCGGCCCCGCTCCGGGGGTACGGGAGGCACCGGACCGGTCGTCCGCCTCCGCCTCTCCGAGCCGTCCCGCGGCTCCCGCCACCCCCTCCCCCGCCCTCCTCCTCCGCCCCGGCACCCCCGTCCACCCCCGCCCCGGAGCCCCCGCGCTGCCCGGTGTCTCCGCGCTCTCCTGGGTCGTCGCCGACGCGGACTCCGGGGCCGTCCTCGCCGCCTCGGACGCGCACCGCAGACTGCCCCCGGCGAGCACCCTGAAGACGCTGTTCGCGCTGACCGTCCTGCCGGTCCTGCCGGCCGGCGTCCAGCACCGGGTGTCGGCGGCGGAGCTGGCGGGGATCGGCGCCGGAAGCAGCCTGGTCGGGGTCGCGGAGGGCCGTACGTACACGGTCGCCGACCTGTGGCGCGGGGTGTTCCTGAACTCGGGGAACGACGCCGTGCACGTCCTGGCCGCGCTGAACGGCGGCTGGGAGACGACGGCGACGCGGATGCAGGCCAAGGCGCGGGCGCTGGGCGCCCTGGACACGCACGTGCTGTCGCCGGACGGGTACGACACGCCGGGTCAGGTGTCGTCGGCGTACGACCTCGCGGTGTTCGGGCGGGCGGGGCTGCGCAACAGCGACTTCGCGCGGTACTGCGGGCTCGCGCGGGCCCGGTTCCCCGGGGGCGGCGGCTGGTCGTACGAGATCGCGAACACGAACCGGCTGCTGACCGGGGAGGACGGGGTGTCGGCGTACCCGGGGCTCGTCGGGGTGAAGAACGGCTACACCACCAACGCCGGGAACACGCTGGTCGCGGCGGCCCGCAAAGGCGCGCGGACGCTGGTGGTGACGGTGATGAACCCGCAGGCCGGCGGGGGGTTCGCGGTCTACGAGGAGGCGCGGGACCTGCTGGACTGGGGGTTCGCGGCGGCGGGGCGGGTGGATCCGGTGGGTTCGCTGGACGCGCTGCGGGCGCGGCCCCGGCCCGGTCCCGGGGTGCCCGTGGCG
>NZ_JBTYMC010000349.1:0-6440 GCF_054880855.1 Streptomyces sp. S6
GGGACGGGGCCGCGCCCCGCGCGGCCCCGTCCCGCCGTCCCCCTCCGGCACCGCCACCACCGTCTCCTCCGGTACGGCGACGGCGGGCTCCTCGTCCTCGATGCCGGCGAACCGGGCACTCCCCCGCCGCCGCTTGCGCTGCTTGGGCACGACGGCCGCGGGCTCACCCCCGCCGACGGCCCCACCGGCGTCACCGCTCACGGCACCACCGCGTACGGTGTCACCCCGCGTGTCCCCGACCGGCAGGCCGCCGACGCCGTCCTCGGTCTCCCGACCCCTTCGCATCGCACCCCCGGCGGCACCGCCCGCCGCACCCGCCGCCCCAGCTCCCGTCCCGGCCCCGCCGAACTCCCCTTCGCCTCCCCGGAATCCACGCAACCGGCCGCTCAAGTCCCGCCCGAACTCCGCCGTTCGCCCCGGGCCCGCCGCCCCGCCCCCGCCGCCCGGACTGTCCCCGACCTCTCGCTCCGCCCGGTCCAACTCCGCGATACGTGAACGGAGTTCGGCGCACCGGGCGGTCGCCCGCGCGTGGTCGTCGTGGGCCCACGCCAGGTCGAGCCGGACCGCCTCCGCCTGTTCCCGGGTGATCGCCGAGGCGAGCTGCCGCCCGGCCTCCGCCTGCCGCTCGACGGCGTACCGCTGCTCGCGGAGCATGACGTCGAGCCGGTCACCGAGGACGTCCCGGGCGCCGGGACGGGCGTCGTGGGCGCGCAGGGCGGCGATGTGCAGGACGCGGACGCGCCGCGCTTCCTCCTCCGCGACGGCGGCGCCGTATGCGGACGCCAGGTCCTGGAGAAGCGCCTCCAGGACGTCCCAGGGCGGCATCTCGCTGCCGTCCAGACAGGCCCGCATGCCGTCGGGGTCGCGCTGCCAGAACACGGCGCACCAGCCGCCGCCCTGATCGAGGCGCCCCAGCAGGCCCTCCAGGCAGCTCACGAACTCCCGCACCTGCCCCGGGAGTTGATCCACAGTCATCCGCAAACTCCTGCCAGACCTCGCCACTTGGACTGGCCACAAAACACCAGCCGTGTTACAGCGCGGCTACGAGGAGTTTGCGAAGGGGCCGCGAAGACGACATGGCGAAATCTCGACGGGTGCGCCGCGGGACGTTCACACCACCCCGGCGAGGACGCAGTGCGCGGCCAACTCGTCCATGGACAGGCCCAGTACGCCGACCAGTGCGGCGACCGTGAAGAACGCCGGGGTCGGCGCCCGGCCGGTCTCGATCTTGCGGAGCGTCTCCGCCGAGATCCCGGCCTGGGCCGCGACCTCGGCCATGCTCCGTTCACCACGCGCCTCACGGAGCAGCCTGCCGAGCCGCTCGCCGCGCTCACGCTCTTCCGGGGTCAAGGGGGTACGCACCATGACCCCATTCTAATACCGGTATAGTAATTGGCATGGTGGAGCTGAAGACAGACACGTCGATCGACGAGATGTACCGGGCCGGCCAGGTGGTCGCCCGCGCCCTGACGGCCGTGCGGGACGCCGCTGACGTGGGCGTTTCCCTGCTGGAGCTGGACGAGGTGGCGCGCGGGGTGCTGCGGGAGGCGGGCGCGGACTCACCGTTCCTGGGGTACCGCCCGTCCTTCGCGCCGACCCCGTTCCCGGCCGTCATCTGCGCCTCGGTGAACGACGCGATCGTGCACGGCATCCCGACGAAGCAGAAGCTGCGCGACGGCGACCTCGTCTCCATCGACTGCGGCGCCCAACTCGGCGGCTGGGCAGGCGACTCGGCGATCAGCTTCACCGTCGGCACCCCGCGTCCGGACGATGTCCACCTGATCGAGACCGCCGAACGCGCCCTGGCCGCCGGGATCGCCGCCGCGACCGTCGGCAACCGCATCGGCGACATCGCGCACGCGATCGGCACGGTCTGCCGGGACGCCGGCTACGGCATCCCGCAGGGCTTCGGCGGACACGGCATCGGCCGCCGCATGCACGAGGACCCGCCGGTCCCCAACGAGGGCCGCCCGCACCGCGGCATGCTCCTGCGGCGCGGCATGGCCCTGGCCATCGAGCCCATGCTCATCGCGAGCGGCCACGACGGCTACCACGAGGCCACCGACGGCTGGACCCTCCGCACGAACGACAACTCCCGCGCCGCACACACCGAACACACGGTCGCGATCACGGACGAGGGCCCACGAGTACTGACGGCACGCTCGTAGCGAACGCGGAGTCGTCCCGGGTACGGAGAGACTCGGCACAGCCACAGCGGACACGGGGGCGTCCCGGGTCCGGAGAGGCTCGGCACGGCCCGCAGCGGACACGGGGCCGTCCCGGGCGCCGAGAGGTTCGGCGCGGGCGTGGCGGGCGCGAGCCGTCAGCGGGGGCAGGGCGGCTCGTGTCTCGTCCTGGCGAGCCGCCCGACCGCCTTCTCTAGCGCGTCGGATGCACCACCTGGGCCGATCCGCCGCCCCGCCGTACGGTCTCCGCCGCGGCGAGCCACTTCCCACCGGGCAGCCGCTGCACGGCAGTTGCCGCGCCGATCTCGGGGTTCAGCCGGAATCCGTGCCCGATGGCCTCCAGCTTCGTCCGCAACTCACCGTTGTAGAGGGCCGGTTCGAGTTCCGTCGTGGTCTGGTTGCGCTGGCTGGCCCGGGGCGCGGCGATCGCGTCGACGAGCGGAAGCCTCCGGTCGACGAACTCGGTCAGCACCTGGAGCACGGTCGTGACGATGGTCGCCCCACCGGGTGAACCGAGCGCCACGACAGGCTGGTTGTGCCGGTCGAGCACGATCGTCGGCGAGATGGACGACCTCGGCCGCTTGCCCGGACCGGGCAGGTTCGGGTCGTGGACGGCCGGGCTCGCGGGGGTGAAGGAGAAGTCCGTCAGCTCGTTGTTGAGGATGAATCCGCGCCCGGGGACGGTGATCGCGCTGCCGCCGGTCTGCTCGATGGTGAGCGTGTAGGCGACGACGTTGCCCCACTTGTCGGCGACGGTGAGGTGCGTGGTGCTGTCGCCCTCGTACGTCGTCGGCGCCGCCGTCCCGCTCGTGTCGCAGGCGGTCGGGTCGCGCGGGTCGCCGGGCGCGAGGGGGCTGGTGAGGACGGCGTCGTCCTTGATGAGGCAGGCCCGCGAGTCGGCGTACCGCTGCGAGAGGAGTTCCTTCGTGGGGACGTTCTCGAAGGCCGGATCGCCCACCCAGCGGCCCCGGTCGGCGAACGCGATCCGGCTGGCCTCGATGTACCGGTGCAGGTACTGGACCTCGGTCGCCTTCGAAAGGTCCGTCTTCTCAAGGATGTTGAGCGCCTCGCCGACCGTCGTGCCGCCCGAGGAGGAGGGCGCGATCGAGTAGACGCCGAGTCCTCGGTACGACGTCTTCGTGGGCGCCTGGAACTTGGCGCGGTAGGCGGTGAGGTCGGCGGCGGAGAGCTTGCCGGGGCGGGCCTTCCACCCCGAACCCGGGTCCACGGGCGGCTTGTTGACGGTCGCGACGATGTCCTTGCCGATGTCGCCCCGGTAGATCGCGCCGACCCCCTTCCTCCCCAACTCCGCGTAGGTGCGCGCGAGATCGGGGTTCTTGAGGGTCGAGCCGACCACCGGGAGCCGCCCGCCCGGCAGGAACAGCTTCGCCGTGTCGGGGAAGTAGCGGAAGCGGGTCTCGTTGGCGGCGGTCTGCGAGCGGAACGTGTCGTCGACGGTGAACCCGTCACGGGCGAGCCGCTCGGCCGGCTTCAGCACCGAACTCAGGCTCCTGCTGCCCCACTTGGCCAGGGCGTTCGCCCACGTGGCGGGTGTCCCCGGGGTGCCGACGCTGAGGCCGCTGGTGACGGCGTCGGCAAAGGCGAGGGGCTGCCCGTTCTCGGTGAACAGGTTCGCGTCGGCGCTCAGCGGAGCGGTCTCGCGGCCGTCGATGGTGTGCACCGTACGGGACTTGGCGTCGTAGTAGACGAAGTAGCCGCCCCCGCCGACGCCCGACGAGTAGGGCTCGGTGACGCCGAGCGCGGCGGCGGTCGCGACGGCCGCGTCGACCGCGTTGCCCCCCTTGCGCAGCACCTCGACACCGGCGGCCGAGGCGTCCGCGTCGACGCTGGAGACGGCGCCGCCGTACCCGACGGCGACGGGGACCTTCTCAACTCCCGCTCTCTGTCCGGTCGGTGGCGCGGCGGCCCCGACCGAGACGACAGCGGCCGAGACCGCCAGGACCGTCAGTTTCCGTGCCACAGGGCGACGCAGGGCCATCCGCATGTACCTCCAGTCAAGGACCGTCCGCGCACTGTAGCCACCCTGCCCCCTCCCCGACAGCCGCATTCAGGGCACTGTCATACGACTGCCACACTTCGAACACGGGTACGCCGGGCCGGGTGCGACCGCTAGCATGCGCGCCCATGAACGACGACGTGCGCAACATCGTCCTCGGCGTGCTGGCCGCCGGTGTCAGCGCCGGCCTCGGCTGGCTGGCGCGGACGTACCTGTGGAGGCGCCGACTGCGCCGCAAGCAGGCGTTCTTCGGGCTGCCGGAGAACTCCGAGTCGCTGCTCGTCGTCAACCGCGACCCTGCGACGTCCGAGCCCGCCGTGCACCGCTTCGACGTCTTCGCACTCCTCGAACTGGCCGCGCTGATCAAGGACTGCGGGGCGAACGTCCAACTGGTCACGCAGGACGGGGTGCAGCAGGGGTTCGGTGAGCGGACGGAATTCTGCGTCGGCGGGCCCGCCTCGAACCGGCGGATGCTGGCCCACATGTCGGCGCTGCTGCCGGGGTTCCGGGTGAACGTCGATCCCGAACCCGGCCCGGACCGGGGGGCGTTCCAGATCGGCACCGAGCGCTACCGGATGGATCCCGGGATCACCGAGTTCGTCCTGCTCGCGCGGCTCACCACCGGTGAACGGCACGGCACCCGGCCGGTGTTCCTGTTCTGCGGCCAGCGCGCGATCAACAACCAGGCGGCGACGCGCTATCTGGCCCGCCACCACGAACGCCTCGCCCGCAGGTACGGCGCCGACCCCTTCGCGCTGCTCCTGAAGGTCGTCAACTCCCAGGCGTACGGCCCGGATGTGGTGGAGTTGGTGGCGGACGTGACCCGCCCGGCCCGTACGCCCCTGGTGGACCCGGCGCCCTCGGCGTCACACCCGTAGTACCCCGGGACCAAGACGAGCGGCGCCCCGCCGCGCCTCCACGGCGGGGGACCGCTCGGTCTCGGCGAGCCGGTCCGGCGATGCGCCGCACACCTACCCGACCCGCTCCGCATCGAGCACAACCCGTCCGGCGCGCGGCTGACCTTCTCCCCGCACAGCGTCCGGCCCGTCGTACGGACCGCTCGCGCTGTGCGAGCAGTGATCTCCGGCCGCGCGTCCGGCCGGGTATGGCTCTGGTGAACTTCTGCCCCCTACGGTCCGCCCTGCGGCGGAGTCCCCGGCCCGGTCACCGTCGCTCCGGGGATGAACGATCCATCGTAGTCGAGCCCGGTCACGGTGCGGACGCCCCCCACCAGGGCCTAGCGTCCGGCGCGGGCGGCCCGGCCGCGCGGGACGCGCCGGTACCGGTCGGGCCTCTCCTTGCGCTTGTCGACGTCACGCAGTCCGATCAACGGATCGACGGCCATGCTCAGCCCTACTCGCTCTCAGCTGTGTGTCGTGGGAGCCGCAAACTATCGAGAGCGGACGGGACTTGAGGTGCGACACGCACTTTTCGGGCATAAGCCGTATTTAACCTCGCCTGCCGGGGCGACGGCACCCCCAGGACACCCCGGGACCCCCGGGCGCTCCCTCACGCCTCGGCAACCTCCGCATACCACTGCGACAGCTCCGGCACCCCGCTGACCGCCCACTCCCGACCGGCCGTCACGACGTCGAACTCCCGCCCGGAGCCCAGCCGTACGACGGGTTCGCCGCCCGGCCAGAACGCCCACGCGGCGCCCTCGACGGTCCGCACGATCACCGTGCCGAGGTAGAGCCCCGCGTCGTTGCCGAGCCAGGGCAGTGTCTCCTCGTCGTCGCGCCAGCGCGGGAGCAACTGGTCGAGCGCCGCCAGGGAGTCGGCCGTGTCGTCGAGCCGGATGCCCGCCTCCCCCGCCTGGGAGCGCAGGAGTTCACACTCGGACAGCAGCTCGGCCACGCCCTCGGGGTCGGCGTCCAGCACCGCACCCGTCGCCCTCTTGCGCCTGTTGCCCAGAAAAGGGATGTTCATACGCCCAGCGTGGCATTCGCACCGGCGCGGGCACCACAGGCGCGCGGGCATCCCCGCCCACCGTCCCGGTACGATCGTCGGACCGTGCGAGAAGGAGACGCGTGCGCCGAAGGTCCTGGGCTTTCCCGCTGATCGCGACCCTGCTGCTGGCACCCCAGACAGCGGCGCGCGCCGGTGCACGCGCCCCGAGCGCCCCTCCCGTACCCCCTGCGAGGGAGGCGCCACCGATGACGACGGCGGCGATGGCGTCCAGCTCGTACCCGCTGGCGGCCTGCGGCTGCGCGGAGGAGAGGCGGGAGGCGAGGACG
>NZ_JBTYMC010000350.1:0-6433 GCF_054880855.1 Streptomyces sp. S6
TGATCATGTCCCCGGCCTCCAGGAGCGGCCCAGGAAGCGCTTGCGGGACGCGGCGACCAGGACGGGGTGGCCGAGGGCGCGCAGCCGGTCCAGGTGGGCGAGGAGCACGAGGTCGTGCTCGGCCTCCTTGGAGAAGCCGAGCCCCGGGTCGACGACGATCCGGTCCGCCGCGACCCCGCCCGCGAGCACGGCCTCCACGCGCGCGTGGAGCTCGTCCACGACTTCGGCGACGACGTCCTCGTACACCCCGTGGATCGTCGAGCCCTCCAGGAAGCCGCGCCAGTGCATGACGACGAAGGGGGCCCCGGAGGCGGCCAGGACCGGGATCATCGCCGGGTCGGCGAGGCCGCCGCTGACGTCGTTGACCAGGGACGCGCCCGCGGCGAGGGCCTGTTCGGCGACGGACGCGCGCATCGTGTCCACGGAGACCACGACGCCCTCGGAGGCCAGCCCCCGCACGACCGGGACGACCCTGCGCAGCTCCTCGTCCTCGTCGACCCGGCGCGCTCCGGGGCGTGTGGACTCGCCGCCGACGTCCACCAGGTCCGCGCCCTCGGCGACCAGGTCCAGGCCGCGCTTCACGCCGGCCGTCGTGTCGAACCAGCGACCGCCGTCGGAGAACGAGTCCGGGGTGACGTTCACCACCCCCATCACCGCGCACCGGTCCCATTCCGGGAGTCCGGCGACCCGTCCGCGTCCGCGTTGCGTGCTCATGCGTTCAGCGTAGGCCCCGGGGGGAGGCGTCGGGACGGGGGCGTGTCGTCGGGACGGGTGCGTCGGGACGGGTCCGTTTCGTCGTGACGCGAAACGGCGGCGTCGCGACGAAACCGTATCGTCGTGACGCCGCCGTACCGTCGGCACTGTTCCGTCGCGCCCTACGCCGCCTTGACGTCCCGCTCGGTCACGTGGGCGCAGGGGCGGGCCGGGGCGGGGGTGCGGCGCAGGAAGCGGGGGAGCGGGATCGCGAGGTCGACGAAGCCCTCGGCCTGCATGGCGGCGAAGCCGATGCGGGGGAGGTCACCGGAGTTGCGGTAGACGACGAAGCGGGGCTCCCAGCGGGGCTGGAACTTGGCGTTGAACTTGTAGAGGGACTCGATCTGGAACCAGCGGGAGAGGAAGACGAGCAGCCCGCGCCAGGCGCGCAGGACGGGGCCCGCACCGATCTTCTCGCCGCGCGCCAGGGCGGAGCGGAACATCGCGAAGTTGAGGGACACGCGCGTGATGTCGAACTTCGGGGCGGCCTGGAGGGCGGCGACGATGAGCAGCTCGTTCATGCCGGGGTCGGCGGAGCGGTCGCGGCGCATCAGGTCGAGGGAGGCGCCGTCGGGGCCCCAGGGCACGAAGTGCAGGATCGCCTTGAGGTCGCCGTAGGCGTCGGTGATGTCGTCGGCCTTGTGGGCGGTCGCGATCAGGCAGTCCCCGTCGGACGGGTCGCCGATGCGGCCCAGCGCCATGGAGAAGCCGCGCTCGGTG
Organism: Streptomyces sp. S6; assembly: GCF_054880855.1. Lineage (NCBI taxonomy): Bacteria > Bacillati > Actinomycetota > Actinomycetes > Kitasatosporales > Streptomycetaceae > Streptomyces > Streptomyces sp. S6. The sequence continues at coordinate 1,474 of NZ_JBTYMC010000350.1, forward strand.
CTGGTGCCGCGCCAGTCGTCGGCGGCGCGGCGGATGCGCTCCAGCTCGGTGTCGCCGAGGTCACGGATGCGACGGACGCGGGTTTCGTAACCGGCGCGCTCGATGCGCTTGACCATCTGCCGGACGTTGCGCATCGCGCGGCCGGCCAGCGAGAAATCCGCAACGTCGACCACCGCCTCGTCACCGAGTTCGAGGGCGTCCAGACCGGTCTCGCGGGTCCACACCTCGCCGCCGGTCTCCGAGCAGCCCATCACGGCCGGGGTCCACGAGTGGGCCTTCGCCTCGTCCATGAAGCGCTCGATCGCGCCGGGCCACGCCTCGACGTCACCGATGGGGTCACCGCTGGCGAGCATCACACCGGACACGACCCGGTAGGTGACGGCGGCCTTGCCGCTCGGCGAGAACACGACGGCCTTGTCGCGGCGCAGCGCGAAGTGGCCGAGGGAGTCGCGGCGGCCGTGCTTCTCCAGGAGGGCCCGCAGCCGGGTCTCGTCCTCCTCGGTGAGGTGGGCGGCCGGGTGCTCGGGGCGGAAGGCGAGGTAGATCGTCGTGATGGCCGTCAGGAGGCCCAGGGCGCCCAGGGAGAACGCGACCGTCCACGAGGTGTTCCCCGCGTAGTCCACGGGCCCCTCGAAGCCGAACAAGCCGTACACGACGTGCGTCAGCCGGTCGGCCACGCTCGGGTCGCCGACCATCCGCTCGGAGTGGACGCTGACGATGACCATGCCGAGACCGAGGGAGCCCGCGCTCATGAGGACGAAGTTGGCCAGCGCCCGCCAGCGGCTGCGCGGATCGGGCAGCGCGTCGAACTGGTCGCGGTAGGCGATCAGTGCGACCAGCAGCGCCGTCGAGATCAGCACGCCCACGGGGGAGTGGCGGTACGTGAACTGCGCCACAGCGCCCGCCGGGAGCAGGGCCACCGCCGCGCGCCACGCGCGCCGCTTGCAGCGCTTCAGGCCGTGCGCGAGCAGCAGGAGCAGGACGCCCGCGCTGAGCGAGAGGGCCGCGGCGAACGGTCCGAAGGAGCCCGGCAGCACTTCGGCGATGGTGTGCATCCGGCTGTGGCGGAACCGCGGGAACATGCTCGCCGCGACGTCGAGCAGTCCGACGAGGGCGCAGGCCCTGCCGACGAGAACCGGAACGGACTCCGGGCGCGGGCCGCGAAGAACGCGCCGCAAGCGACTTGATCGGTTCGGAACCCCGCCCGACATTTCCCCATCTTCCTTGACAGACATCGCATCCCGTAGTTCCGCGAGTGACCTTGATCCCGGCGCCAGATCGGCCGTACCGGCGACATTGCGTCCTCTAGGACGGTGTCTGGAGGAAAGAGGTTCACTCGACTCCTCAAAGCGGCTCCAAAGGTCAGGGAAAGACCGGGACAAGCCCTCGTGAAGGAAGCGAGGGAGGCGAGGGAGCCCGGAAGGAAAGCGCAGGCAGGGAACTCCTCATGGGTCTTACGAGCAACAAGGTGCTGGTGCTGGCGATCGTGTGCGCGGCACTGCTGTTCATCGGCACGGTCTGGCTGTGGCCACGGCTGGCGCGGCGCGGCGTCGCGGTGATCGCCGGGCGCGTCGGCCTGCTGCTCGCCACCCAGGTGGCGCTCTTCGCGGCGGTGGGCCTCGCGGCCAACCAGGCGTTCGGCTTCTACGCCAGCTGGGCCGACCTCTTCGGCAAGGAGAACGGCCAGGGGGTCGTCGTCGACCACGCCGACGGCACCGCCCCGGTGGGCCCGCTGAAGGTCCTCGACGAACAGCGCGTGGAAGGCCCCGGCGGCAGCCCGCAGCTGCGCGGCCAGGTCCAGAAGGTCGCGATCACCGGCCGTACGACGAACATCGCGTCGCCCGCGTACGTGTACCTGCCGCCGGAGTACTTCCAGCCGCAGTACCGCACGCGCGCGTTCCCGGCGGCGATCGTGATGACGGGATACCCGGGGACGGCCCAGGCGCTCGTCGACAAGCTGCACTTCCCGAGCACCGCGCGGGACCTCGCCAGGGACGGGAAGATGCAGCCGATGATCCTCGTCATGCTGCGCCCGACGGTGGCGCCCCCGCGCGACACGGAGTGCGTCGACATCCCGCGCGGGCCGCAGACGGAGTCGTTCTTCGCGCGGGACCTGCCCGACGCGGTCGCCTCGCACTACCGGGTGGCCAAGAAGTGGGGCGTCGTCGGGGACTCCACGGGCGGGTACTGCGCCCTGAAGCTCGCCATGCACCACCCCGAGGTGTTCGCCGCGGGCGCGGGCCTCTCGCCGTACTACAAGGCGCCGATCGACGCGACGACGGGCGACCTGTTCCAGGGGAACGCGACGCTGAAGAACGAGGCGGACCTGAAGTGGTTCCTCAAACACCGTCCCGCTCCGGACACTTCACTGCTCGTCACCAGCAGCAGGGAGGGCGAGAACAACTACAAGGCCACCCTGAAGTTCATCGACATGGTGAAGGCGACGAACAAGACGCGCGTCTCGTCGATCATCCTCGACAGCGGCGGGCACAACTTCAACACGTGGAAGCGGGAGATTCCGGCCACCCTCCAGTGGGTGAGCGAGCGGCTCGCACAGCAGTGAGTGTCCCGCGCGGGGCGGGCGGAGAAGTCCCGGTGGCGCACTCCGGCTGGAAATGATCTTGGTTTTGGAGCGTCGCACTTCCTGGTTCGGCCGGAATTGATTTCCGGCGGCTTGCGAAGGTTTCGGGATGGCTGTGTTTTTACGGGGCGGGGCGCCAACGCTCCCCTACGCGCGGTAAGTTTCTGGCCATGCCACGTGGACGTCACCGCCATTCACCGCCTTTGCACAGGCTGCTGCCCCCGTCGGCGATCGCAGGCGTCTCCCTCGTCTGCGCCTTCGGTCCGTGGGTGTTCTCCGATACGGGCGTGCTCCGGGTGGTCGCCGCTATCGCCGCCGCGGTCGCGATAGTCGGCGCGGCCGTCCTGCGCCGCTGGGACTCGCAAGCCGGCAAGACGGTCGCCGATCTGTCCCGCGCGCGGGTGAGCGACGAGTGGCGCTTCGAGGAGCGGGTCGCCGAGCTGGAGAGCGATCTCGAAGAGTCCCGTGCGCTGCGCGGCAAGCTGGAGCAGCGGCTGCGCGCGAAGCGGACCGAACTGGCCGGGCTGCGCAACGAACACGCCGCCCTGCTGCGGCGGTACGCGACCGCGGAGACCGAGCGGGCGAGCGCGCTGGAGGGACGTCGGCGGCTGGAGCTGGAGAGTTCGGCGGCTGCCGGGTCCGAGCCGAAGCCGGCGCTGTCGTTGTCGCCGTCGTCGTCGGAGGGGGCCGCCGAGAGTGCCGAGGCCGATGTCGAGGCCGCTGCCGTCGAGCCGGGGCTGTTCTCGCCCGAGGGCACGAAGCTGTTCCTGCGGGCCGCGGAGGCGTTGAACCGTATCGAGAAGCCGGAGGGCCCGTCCGAGAAGGCGCCGGCCGACAAAGGTGCCTCGGTGAAGGGTGACGCTCCGGCGAAGGGTGACGTTCCGTCGGGCGGCGACTCGCCCAAGGGCGGTTCGCCGAAGGGCGGTTCCGCCGAGAGCGGTGAGCCCGTGGCGGAGGACGAGGCCGAGGGGAAGTCCGAGGCGGCCGACGCGCAGGAGCACGCGGTCGCCGGAGGCACAGGGCGTACGGACGACGGCGCCGACGGGGACTCCCGGCAGGGTGACGGTGCCGTCCAGGCGCGCGGCGTTCTCCAGGGCACCTCTTCCGCGCTGGACGCGCTCGCGCGCCAGAGGGGTATCGCCGGGCGCGGTACCGACACGGAGGACCGGACCGCCGTCGAACCCGTGCACGCCCTTGAGCCCGCGCACCCGACGGGGATCGCGCAGCAGACGTCCGCCTCCGGCGCGATCGTCCCGCGTCCCGCCGGGCACTTCGCGGTGCCGACCGCCGTCGCCGTCGTCCCCACCGCGCAGCCCGTGCGGCGTCCCTCGGCCGAGGGCGGCTTCGACTTCTTCGGCACGAAGCAGGACGCCGAGCTGGAGGCCGTGCAGAACGAGGACCTCGCCGACGTCGTCGGCCAGGAGGCGCTCGCCCTGCACAAGGCCGAGTCCGAGGCCGAGTTCAAGCCCGCCGACGAGGCGTCCCGCGGCATCGGCCAGGTCGTCGACCTCACGGCCCACGACGAGACCGAAGTGCTCGACCTCCAGGGGCTGCGCAGCGCGGCCTACTGACGCTCACTTCGAGGGCCGTACGACCGTGCCACGACGGTCGTACGGCCCTCGCGGCGTTTCCGCGGCCCCTCACGCCATCCAGCGGTCCGGAGGCGCGTCGAGGCGGCTGGTGCGGGAGCGGTCCGCCTGGCCCTGGAGGAGGGCTACGGCGTCGTCCATGGCTCTCAGCGGGGCGGAGACGGTCTTGTCGGCGCCCGTGTCCACGTGGACGCTCGCGAGGCGCCAGAGGCGGCTCCAGGGGCCCTGGGTGAGCCGTACGCTCTGGACCTTGGCGTGGGGGACGAGGGCGAGGTGGCGGCGGAGGAGGCCGTGGCGGGAGGCGAAGACCGTGTCGGTGACGGCGATGCCGTACCCGCGCCACCACCCCGGCACGACCCGCCCCGCCCGCTTCGGGGGCCGGGAGAGGACCGTCGGGACGGTCACCCCGGGCAGCACGCGCGCGATGATCTCCTCGGCGGCCGCCCTCGGGGCGACCGGCACGAGCAGCGAGTTCTCCGACCCGGCGACGTCCAGCTCGACCCGCACCCAGCCCAGGCGCCGCCACAGCAGCGGCTCCACGATCCGCACGGTCTGCACCCGCCCCGGCGGCACCGTCTCGTGCGAGCGGTCCAGCAGCCCGTGGTCGAGCCGCAGCCCGTCGGGCGACTCGCCGACCGTCCAGTCGTACTCCGCCACGAACCGCCCCACCGTGCCCGCGCCCGCGGCGCCCAGCAGCGGCAGCCCGGCGACCAGCGCGGTCCACCAGTTCGTGGCCGTCCACAGCAGCGGCACCACGACGGCCGCGCCGAGCAGCGCGACCCACGTGCCG
>NZ_JBTYMC010000351.1:0-6396 GCF_054880855.1 Streptomyces sp. S6
GGCACGGCGGGCCAGGTCGTAAGTGAGGCGCTCGACGTAAGCGCTGCCACCCCAGGGGTCGATCACGCGAGCCGTACCCGACTCCTGCTGGATCAGAAGCTGGGTGTTGCGCGCAATACGCGCCGAAAAGTCCGTCGGCAGGGCGAGAGCCTCATCCAGCGCATTCGTCAAAGCGGACCAAGCCCACCCCCAACACCCCCGAAAAACCCCACCCACCAAGCCCCCTGCCAGCGCTCACGTGCGCCCGAAAGCTCCCGTCGCCGCATGGGACAGGCCGTTGAGGAGTAGGCGGGTGCTGCCGCGGAGGTGGGCGACGTCCTGATGGCCGTCGGGGGTGCTCAGGACGAGGTAGGTGTACTGCTCGATCCAGTCGAGGCGGGTGCCGCCGTTCTGGGGGGTGAGGCGGACGGTGACCAGGGAGACCCAGCGGCGTACCTCGTTCACGTGGGCCTCGTAGACGTACACGAGGCGCTCCGCCGGTTCCAGGTCCAGGAAGCGCGAGCGGTATTCGATGCGCTCCTCGTCGCGTTCGTCGTCGATGTCCTCGAAGACGACGCGGTTGCGGGCCCGCTCGCCGCCGCCGACGCGGAAGTCCAGCTCGTGTTCGGCGGTGCGGGACGGTCCGGGCACCTTGAACCAGCGGGTGCGCAGCTCGGGTTCGGCGAAGGCCGCGTAGACCTGCTCCGGCGGGGCCGGGATGTCCACCCGCAGTTCGAAGGAGCCGTGCCTGACCGGCGCATCCTCGTCGGCCGGAGTGGTTTCCGCAGGGAGGTGATCGGTGTTGTCCGCGCTCATGGCGGCGACACTAACACGCACTCCCTGCGCCACCTCGCCGGTCGGATTCCGCACGGGCGTACGAGAGTTGACGGCTCATCAGATCCAGCCGTCCAGCGACGCGAGGAAGCCCTCCAGGTCGTCGCGGTGGATGCAGTGACCGGTGTCCGGTACGTGGCGGACCTCGAAGCCGGCGGTTCGCAGCCGCTCGGCCAGGTCGTCGGGGACGAGGTGGTGGTCGCCGGCGCCCTGGACCAGGGAGGGGACGACGGGGCGCTCGGGGACGTACTCGACGGAGCTGTCCAGCCAGTCCACCGCGCGGATGTCCCAGGACGCGTAGCCGGCGAGTTCGTCCTCGACGTCCTTCGGTGTCCAGCGCGGGAACATCTGCCGCATCGTCTCCGCCGTGGTCGCCTTGGTGAACTGCGCGAACTCCTTGAGCTCGGCCACCGCCTTGTCGGTGAAGCGCCACGCGGGGTCGCTGTAGACCGCCTTGGCCGGGGCCAGGTCGGCCACCGCCAGGGAGAGCACCAGGGCGCCGAAGGAGTGGCCGATCGCGAGATCGGCGCCAGCCGGCAGCGACGCCACCAGGTCGGCGGCGAAGAGTTCGGGCGTGTACTGCCCGGCGTGCGGGCTGTCGCCGTGGCCGCGCAGGTCCGGCATGATCACCCGGTAGCCGCGCTCGGCCAGCCGTGGCGCCACCCGGCTCCAGGTGTCCGACGTCGAGATGATGCTGTGGACGAGCAGGGCGACCTTGTCGCCGTCGCCGGCCTCGTGGAGCGTGAGCCTCATCGCCTCGGGGTTCCTTTCCCTGTCTGTTCGGACGGCTCGGTCATCGGCCCGCACCGGTCACGTGCAGCAGGGCGCGGGCCGCCAGGCGGTAGCCGAACGCGCCCAGGCCGACCACGACACCGGAGGCCAGCGGGGCGATGACCGACTCGTGCCGGAACTGCTCCCGCGCCCACACGTTGCTCAGGTGGACCTCGATCCAGGGGTGTTCGTAGCTGGCGAGGGCGTCGCGCAGGCTCCAGCCGGCGATCATCAGGGCGCCCGGGTTGACCACGGCGCCGACGCTGTCGGGCCCGTGCTCGTGGATGGCGCTCACCAGTTCGCCCTCCGACTCCCGCTGGACGGCGAGGACCTTCCAGTCCTGCTCGCCCACCTCGTCGGCGACCGCCCGCTCGATGTCGGCGAGGGTGTCGGTGCCGTAGATCTCCGGTTCACGGCGGCCCAGGATCCCGAGGTTGGGGCCGTTCAGTAGGAGCATCGTGCTCATGCGTCACCTCGCTGTTCGATGGTCCGCACCGCGTCCGGCGCGGCTGCCGTCCTGCTGTCCATGCCGAGCCTGGTCTCGGCGGCCTCCTCGACGTGGGTCATCGCGTACCGCAGGATGGGCGGCGCCATCAGGGAGGTGACGATGGCGACCAGGACGACGATCGTGTACGTCTCGGTGTCGAGTACGCCGAGGCGCAGGCCGGTCATCGCCACGATCACCTCGACGACACCGCGCGAGTTCATGCCGGCGCCGAGGGCCAGCGCCTCCCACCGGTTGAGTCCGCTGAGCCGGGACCCGATGAACGCGCCGCCGAACTTGCCGGCCACGGCCACGAAGAGCACCGCGAGGGCCGCGCCCAGGACGGCCGGCCGGGCCAGCGCGGTGAGGTCCATGCGCAGTCCGGCGGTGGCGAAGAACAGCGGGGCGAGGACGGCGAGGACGAGAGTCCGCAGCGGTTCCAGCTTCTGCGGGTCCACCGCGCCGCTGGTGGCGATCAGCACGCCGCTGACGAAGGCGCCGAAGACGGCCTCCAGGTGCATGGCCTGGGTGGCCGCCGAGCCGAGCAGGACCAGGACGACGGCTGTGGCGACCGTCGGCGTGGCGCTCTGCGAGCGTCCTGCCCTGCGCAGCGCGGTCCGCACCAGTGGACGGCCGATCACCACCGCGAACAGCACCACGCCCACCGGGTAGAGGACGGAGGTGGCGACGACACCGGCGGTCAGTCCGGTGGTCGCCATCGCGGAGACGATCGACAGGAGGAACCAGCCGGCGACGTCGTCCACCACGCCGGCCGCGAGGATCAGCTGGCCGATGTCGCGGTGCAGCAGTTTCATGTCGAGCAGGGTCTTGGCGATCACCGGGAGGGCGCTGACGCACATCGCCACGCCCAGGAACAGCGCGAAGACGGTCAGGTCGGTGCCCGCGGGCACGAACGACCGGGGCAGCAGGAAGCCGGTGGCGATGCCGAGGCCCAGTGGCAGGACCAGGCCCGCGACGCTGACCTTGGCCGCGGTCGGGCCGCGCCGCCGGACCAGGGCGAAGTTCATCTCGGCGCCGGTGACGCCGACCAGCAGCAGTACCCCCAGCTGGCCGACCGCGTCCAGCAGGTTCATCTGCGCCGCCTGTTGGGGCAGCAGCCAGTCGGAGAAGCCGGGCAGCAGCGGCTCCAGGAGCGAGGGTCCGACGAGGACGCCGGCGCTGAGCTCACCGGCGACCGCCGGCAGGCCGAAGCGCGTCGCCAGCCGGCCGAGGACCAGGGCGAGCAGCAGCAGGAAGGCGACTTGGAGCAGGAACACCAGGAGGGCGTGCCGGCCGATCGTCGGCACGGGGTCGGCGAGGAGCATCTCGGCTTCTCTCACGTGGAGGGTCAGCTGTCGGTCGCGCGGTCCTTCGGGCTCAGTCGCCGGGCCACCAGGCCGATGACGTCGGTGGCGCGGTCGGCGATGAAGAAGTGGCCGCCGGGGAAGACCTTCGTCTCGGTCGCCGCGGTGGTGTGCTCGGCCCAGGCCTCGGCCTCGTCGAGGGAGACCCGGGGGTCGCTGTCGCCGGTGAGCACGGTCACCGGGCAGTCGAGGCGCCGTCCGGGTTCGTGCCGGTAGCGTTCGACGGCGGTGTAGTCGCTGCGGATGGCCGGCAGGATCATCGCGAGCACCTCGGGGTCGCCGAGCAGCGTCTCGCTGGTGCCGCTGAGCGTCTTGAGTTCGGCCACGACGTCGGCGTCGCTCCCCGTGTGGATCCGTTCGTCGCGGTAGCGGGACGGGGCTCGTCGGCCGGACGCGAACAGCCGTACCGGCGCGGGCAGTCCGGCCGTCTGGAGGCGCAGCGCGACCTCGTACGCGAGGACCGCGCCCATGCTGTGGCCGAACAGCGCGAGCGGCTTGTCGTCCAGGTGCCGCAGTGCGGCGAAGATCTGGTCCGCGAACTCGGGAATGTTGTCGATCCCCGGCTCGTTCAGGCGGGTCTGCCGGCCCGGGTACTGGACGGCCAGCACCTCCACCGCCGGGTGCAGGGCCCGGGAGACCGGGAAGAAGAAGCTGGCGGAGCCGCCCGCGTACGGCAGGCAGGCGAGCCGCACCGGGCTGCGCGGCGCCGGGTGGGGGACGCTCACCCACTTCTCGAAGTGCGCCGTTGCTTGTGGCATGCCGCACGAGCTCCTCGTGGTCGGTGGGGGAATGCCGGAAGCCTAGGCCGGTGCGGGCGTGGCCGGGTATCCCCCGATCTGATAGCCCTGGCCTTCGGACGGCCCGTTCGCGGGTCCGGGTGGTTAGTCTGGCGCCGTTCCCGGCACGGCGGTTGTGCCCGTGCCGGCCGCTTTCGACGAGGGGGGATCCCCGTGCCCGAGGTGCCGTCGCGCGAACCGTCCGCCGGTGCGGGTCCCGATCCGGACGCGGAGGTGATCGTCGTCGGGAACGGGCCCGTGGGGGCCGCGCTCGCGGTCCTGCTGGCCCAGTACGGCCGGCGGACGACTGTCCTGGAGCGGCGCGGGCGCCCGTACACCCTGCCCCGGGCGACCAGCTTCGACGGTGAGACGGCACGGTTGCTCGCCGGGTGCGGGCTGGGGGCGGGCCTCGGCCGGATCACCGAGCCCGCGACGGGTTACCAGTGGCGTACGGCGGGTGGTGAGACCCTCCTGGACATCGCGTTCCGCGCCGAGGGCCCGTACGGGTGGCCGGACGCCAACACCGTGCACCAGCCCGCCCTGGAGGAGCTGCTGGCCGCTCGCGCGGCCGAGTTGCCGGGGGTGACGGTGGTGCGGGGCCGGCAGGTGGTGGGGATCGAGGAGCGGGGCGAGCGGGTCGTGGTGACGGCCGAGGACGAGGACGGCGCGGCCTGGACGTACACGGCGCGCTGGGTGGTGGGCTGCGACGGCGCGAACAGCTTCGTCCGGGATCACCTGGACGTGCCGGTCACCGACCTCGGTTTCTCCTACGAGTGGCTGCTGTGTGACGTCCGGCTGCGTGAGCCGGGCGAGTTCGTCCCCACCAACGTCCAGATCTGCGACCCGGCCAGGCCAACCACGCTGGTCGGCAGTGGTCCCGGGCACCGGCGCTGGGAGTTCATGCGGCTGGCCGGTGAGCGGGCCGCGGAGCTGAACCGGGAGGAGACCGCCTGGCGGCTCCTCGCCCCCTACGGGGTCACCCCCGACAGTGCGACCCTGCTGCGCAGCACCACGTACATCTTCCAGGCCCGGTGGGCCGAGCGGTGGCGGGTGGGCCGGGTGCTGCTGGCGGGGGACGCGGCCCATCTGATGCCGCCGTTCGCCGGGCAGGGCATGTGTTCGGGGATCCGTGACGTGGCCGGCCTGGCGTGGAGGCTGGACCTGGTGCTGGGCGGCCGGGCCGGGGAGTCGGTCCTCGACACCTATACGGAGGAACGCCGTGCGCACGTGCGGGAGTCGATCCTGTCCTCCGTCCAGTTGGGCCGGGTGATCTGTGTGACGGACGCCGGGGCGGCGGCCGAGCGTGACGCCACGATCCTGGCGGGCCGCCGGGGCCGCGGTCCGACGGTCCCGGATCCGGCGCGGCCTCTCACGGAAGGGCTTCTCCACCGGGGGGAGGACGGCTCGCCCGTGTCCCCGGCCGGTGAGGTGGCCCCTCAGGGCCGGGTGCGGGGCACCGGTGGCAGCGGGCTGTTCGACGACGTGGTGGGGCGCGGCTTCGTGCTGCTGCTGGCGCAGGACGCGGACGCCGGGCTCGACGAGGGCCGGTCGGCCTTCCTGACGGACCTGGGCGCGCACGTCGTCCGGCTGCTTCCCGGGGACGGGACGCCTCGGGTGGGGGCGGTGGCCGATGTGGACGGCGTCCACCGTGCCTTCCTGGCCCGGCACGGGGCTGACGCGGTGCTGATCCGCCCGGACCACCACGTGTTCGGGGCGGGTTCGGGCCCGGGGGCGGCGGCGGACCTGGTGGACGGCCTGCGGGCGGGCCTGGGGGCGGGCGTCGCTGCGGGGGCGGGGGGAGGCAGGGTCTGACCGGACGGCGTTCCGGCTCAGGGCAGGTGTGCCGGCGCTGTGGTGGCGGTGGCGGTCCGGGCCAGGAGGACCGCGCCCCGCAGGGAGGAGAGGCCGCCCAGGCGTGCCGGGGCGACGGGTGGGGCGGGGCGGCCCGGGCGGGAGAGGGAGGCCAGGTGGGTGGCTGTGCGGTCGACCAGGCCGTGGATGCCTGCCGCGAATCCGCCGCCGATCACGGCGAGGCTCGGGTGGAGCAGTTCGGTGACGCTCATGATGGCGCCGGCGAGGGCTCGGCAGGTGTCGTCGACGGGGGCCGTGGCCCAGGGGCGGCCGGTGCACATCGCGGAGATCCTGGCGAGCACGGAGGAGGAACCCGCCGTATGAGCGGAACGTTCGT
>NZ_JBTYMC010000352.1:0-6250 GCF_054880855.1 Streptomyces sp. S6
GCCGCCCGCCGCGAGCGCGTCGGCGAGGGGGCCTGCGGCCCTGGCGGAGCGCACGGTCAGCACCGGCACGATCCGGGTGCCGTCCAGGACGGCGGTGAGGGAACCGTTCATCGGCCGAGCCATCCTCCGTCGACGGGCAGGATCGTGCCGTGGACGTAGGCAGCGGCGTCGGAGGCGAGGAAGACGGTGGCGCCCGCGAGGTCGTCGGCCTCACCCCAGCGGCCGGCCGGGATGCGGTCCAGGATGGCCGTGCTGCGGGCCGGGTCGTCGCGCAGGGCCTGGGTGTTGTCGGTGGCGATGTAGCCGGGCGCGATGGCGTTGACGTTGACGCCGTGCGGCGCCCACTCGTTGGCCAGCGCCTTGGTGAGTCCGGCGATGCCGTGCTTGGCGGCGGTGTAGCCGGGGACGTTGATGCCGCCCTGGTAGCTGAGGAGCGACGCGGTGAAGACGACCTTGCCGTAGCCCCGGGCGATCATGGTCCCGCCGACGGCCTGAGTCAGGGTGAACTGTGCGCTGAGGTTGACCTGGAGGACGTTCTCCCAGTCCGTGTGGGGGTGTTCGGCGGCGGGGGCGCGGCGGATGGTGCCCGCGTTGTTGACGAGGATGTCCACCGGCCTTTCCCGTCCGGCGAGTTCGGCGCCGAGGGCGTACACGGCGTCGGGGTCGGCGAAGTCGGTGCGGATCGCCTCGAAGGCGCGTCCGGCGGCGGTGACGTCCTTCTCGACGTCGCTGCCGGTCTCTTCGAGGTTGGCGCTGACGCCGATGACGTCGGCTCCGGCGCGGGCGAGGGCGCGGGCCATGGCGCGGCCGATGCCCCGGCGGGCTCCGGTGACGACGGCGAGTTTCCCGGTGAGGTCGAAGGGGTTCACGCGGCGCCCGCCTCGGTGCCCGTGGCGCAGTCGACGAGGATCTTCATCACGCCGCCGCCGGACTCCAGCGCCTCGAACGCGGCGGGCACCTCGGTGAGGGGTACGACGCCGCTGATCAGCCGCTCGGCGGGGACGGTGCCGTCGGCGACGAGGGCGACGGCGCGTTCGAAGTCGGAGCGGTCGTACAACCGGGCGCCGACGAGGGTGAGTTCACGCCAGAAGAAGCGGTGCAGGTTGATCTCGCGGGGTTTCGGGTGGATGGCCACCAGGCAGAGCCGGCCGCGGACGCCGAGCGCGTCGACGGCGGTCTCGACGCCGGCCTGGGCGCCGGACACCTCGAAGGCGACGTCCGCTCCCGCGTCCCCGGTCCACTCCCCCGTCAGGGCCGGTATGTCGTCGTGGGCCGGGTCCCACGTCGTCAGGCCCAGTTCCTCGGCGAGTTTCCTGCGGTGGGGGTTGAGTTCGACGAGCCGGACGTCGGCGCCGGCCGAGGCCGCTACGAGGGCGATGAGGACGCCGACGGGTCCGCCGCCGACCACGACGGCCTTCTCCCCTCGGGTGACCTCGGCCCGGCCGACGTCGTGGACGGCGACGGCGGTGGGTTCGACGAGGGCGGCGCTCTGGAGGGGGAGGGTGTCCGGGAGGCGGACGAGGGTGGTGGCGGGGACGGTCCAGCGCTGTTGCATGGCGCCGGGCGAGTCGATGCCGATGAAGTCGAGGTGCTGGCAGACGTGCCGGTGGCCGGCGCGGCAGGCGGGGCAGGTGTCGTCCCAGCGCAGCGGCATGACGGTGACCGCGTCGCCGGGCCGCCAGTCGGTGACGCCGTCGCCGACGCGGGTGACGCGGCCGGACATCTCGTGGCCGATGACCGCCGGGGTGGCGACCCGGGCGTCCATGTCGCCGTGGAAGATGTGCAGGTCGGTGCCGCAGATCCCGACGTAGGCGGGGGCGAGTTCGACCTCGCCGGGGCCGGGCGGGGCCGTCTCGGACGGCGCGGTGTCCAGGGTGCGGGGGCCGGTGTAGCGGACGGCGATGCTCATGGCGCGGTGAGGGTCCCTTCGGGGCGGACGCCGATGGTGATCAGGAGGTTGGCGTAGGTGCGGGTGTCGGCGGTGACGACGGTCAGGGCGAGGTCGGGTGAGCGGGCGGCGGCGTAGAAGGCGAAGCGGTCGAGCGTCTCGACGGGGACAGGGGCGAGCCGTGCGCGGTGGGCGGCGATCGCCTCGGGCTCGGGTTCGCCGTCCGGCGGGACCATGACGTGCGCGGACTCCACGGGTATCGCGCGCAGCAGGACGTCCAGGACGGTGCTGGTGTCGAGGAGGCCGGGGGCGAGGTTGAGGTGGACGGTCGTGGCGCGGTCGCCGGTCGCGGTGCTCGCGGGGTAGTGGCCGTCGGTGATCAGGACGCGGGCGCCGTGCCCGGCTCCGGCGAGGGCCTGGAGGATTCCGGGGTGCAGGAGTTCCGTCAGGAGCATGGGGGTTCCTCTGCGAGCCGGTAGAAGTCGGTGGCGGTGCCGGCGAGGATCGCCGAGGTTTCGGGGCCGGTGCAGGGGGCGAGGAGTTCCTCGACGGTCTCAGCCCAGCGGTCCCAGCCGCCGGCCAGGACGCACACCGGCCAGTCGGAGCCGAACATCAGCCGCTCGGGCCCGAAGGCGTCGAGGAGGGTGTCCCGGACGGGCCGGATGTCGTCGGTCGTCCACTTCTCGTGGTCGGCCTCGGTGACGAGCCCGGAGAGTTTGCAGCGCACCTGGGGGAAGGCGGCGAGCTCTCGGATCCGGCGGGTCCAGTCGATGAGGTCCCCGCCTCGGAGGTCCGGTTTCCCGGCGTGGTCGAGGACGAGCGGCAGGCCGGGGAACCGTTGGGCGAGCCGGACGGCCTGCGGGAGCTGGCGGTCGCGGACGAGGACGTCGTAGCCGAGGCCGCGTTCCTGTACGGCCCTCAACCCCCGTTCCACGTCGGGCCGTTGCAGCCAGTGCGGGTCGCTCTCGCCCTGCACGAGGTGCCGTACGGACCGCAGTCGGTCCCCGCCCGGTCCGCCGCGCAGTTCGTCCAGGGTGTCGGCGACCGCCGGGGAGGTCAGGTCCACCCAGCCGACGACCGCCCCCACCGACGGCGAGCCGTCGGCCAGCGCGAGGAGTTCCCGGGTCTCGGGTACGGAGGGCAGGCACTGGACGAGGACGGAGGTGGTGAGCCGGTGTCCGAGGATCGCCCGGCTCGCGGACCGTGTCAGGTCGTCGAGGCCGAACGTGCGGCGGATCGGGGCGAGTCCGGGTTCGTCCAGCCAGGGCTGGGGGCGGTGGCCGAGGTCCCACAGGTGGTGGTGGGCGTCGACGAGGCCGGACCGGTCAGACACGGGCGGACCAGACGGGGCCGTCGGGGTAGGCGTACTCCTTGAGGGAGGCGGGGTGCATCTGGGCGCCGATGCCGGGCAGGGTGGGTGCGAGGTAGTGGCCTCGGTCGATGCGGACGGGGTCGACGAAGTGTTCGTGGAGGTGGTCGACGTACTCGATGACCCGGTCCTCGACCGTGCCGGAGACGGAGACGTAGTCGAACATCGACAGGTGCTGGACCATCTCGCACAGCCCGACCCCGCCCGCGTGCGGGCACACCGGGACGCCGAACTTGGCGGCCAGCAGCAGGATCGCGAGGTTCTCGTTGACACCGCCGACGCGCGCCGAGTCGATCTGGACGATGTCGACGGCGCCGGCCTGGAGGAGCTGTTTGAAGACGACGCGGTTGGCGATGTGCTCCCCGGTGGCGACCTTGATGGGGGTGAGGGCCGTGCGGACGGCGGCGTGGCCGAGGATGTCGTCGGGTGAGGTGGGTTCCTCGATCCAGTACGGGTCGTAGGGGGCGAGTTCGCGCATCCAGTCGATGGCGGGCTGGATGTCCCAGCGCTGGTTGGCGTCGACGGCGATGCGGATGTCGGCGCCGACCGCCTCACGGGCGGTGCGCATGCGCCGGACGTCGTCCGCCAGGTCCGCGCCGACCTTCAGTTTGATCTGGGTGAAGCCGTCGGCGACGGCCTCGCGGGCGAGGCGGGTGAGTTTCTCGTCGGAGTAGCCGAGCCAGCCGGGGGTGGTGGTGTAGGCGGGGTAGCCGCGTTCCAGGAGGCGGGCGGTGCGTTCGGCGCGGCCGGGTTCGGCGCGGCGCAGGATCTCCAGCGCGTCCTCGGGGGTGAGGGCGTCGGACAGCCAGCGGAAGTCGATCTGGGCGACGAGTTCCTCGGGGGTCATCTCGGCGAGGAACTGCCACACGGGTTTCTTCGCGCGCTTGGCCGCGAGGTCCCAGGCGGCGTTGACGACGGCGCCGGTCGCCATGTGGATGGCGCCCTTCTCCGGTCCCAGCCAGCGGAGTTGGGGGTCGTGGACGAGGGTGCGGGAGAAGGCGCCGAGGTCGCCGCAGACCTCGTCGACGGACAGGCCCACCACGTGCGGGGCGAGGGCCGCGATCGCGGCGGCCTGGACGTCGTTGCCGCGTCCGGTGGTGAAGGCCAGGGCGTGGCCCTCCAGGCCGTCGCCGGCGTCGGTGCGCAGGACGACGTAGGCGGCGGAGTAGTCGGGTTCGGGGTTCATGGCGTCCGAACCGTCGAGGTGCTCGGAGGTGGGGAAGCGGACGTCGAGGACGTCGAGCGCGGTGATACGGGGCATGTCGGGAACTCCTGCGGGGGCGGGTCGGCGCGGGGCCGCCCGCGACGGGGACTACGGGTTCTCTGGGGTTGCGGGTCGGCTCAGTCCTGGACCTTGCCTCCGGTGATGCGGGAGACGGTGAGCGCGGCCAGGATGATCAGGCCGTTGAGCGCCCCGATCCACTGGGCGGGCACCCCGCCGAGGGTGAGGACGTTCTGGATCATGAAGAGCAGCAGGATGCCGGTGAAGGCGCCGAACATGCTGCCCTTGCCGCCGTTGAGGCTGATGCCCCCGATGACGGCGGCGGCGAAGACGGTGAAGATGTAGCCGTTGCCCTGCGCGGAGGCGACCGATGCGAGCCGCCCGGACAGCAGCAGTCCGGCGAGGGCGGCGAGGACGCTGCCGACGACGATGACGGTCCACAGGACGCGGTCGGTGCGGATGCCGGCGGCGCGGGCCGCGTCGACGTTGCCGCCGATGGCGTACAGGGAGCGGCCGAAGCCGGTCCAGCCGAGGACGACGATCGCGACGGCGAACAGGGCGAGGCACAGCCAGATCGACGCGGGCATCCCGAACCATTCGGCGGTGCCGAGGTAGAGCATCGAGGGCGGCAGCTGGAAGAAGGTCTGGCCGCCGGAGATCCCGGTGAGGATGCCGCGCAGGACGATCAGCATGCCGAGGGTGACGATGAAGCCGTTGAGGCCGAAGCGGATGATGAGCAGTGCGTTGACGACGCCGACGGCCGCGCCCACGGCGAGCGTGACGGGGACGGCCCAGGCGCCGGGCAGCAGTCCGAGGCCGTGTCCGGCGCCGGTGGGGACGACGAGCCAGGCGGCGACGCCGGGCGCGAGGCCCATGGTGGACTCCAGCGACAGGTCCATCTTCTTGACGATCAGGATCATCGTCTGGGCGAGGACCAGCAGGGCCGTCTCGGACATCGTCTGGAGGACGTTGATGAGGTTGTCGGAGCGCAGGAAGACGGGGTTGACGATCTGGCCGACGATCGCGATGACGATGATGGCGGGGACGAGGGCGAGGTCGCGCAGCCGGGCGATCGGGACCCGGCCGCCGAACAGCGCGGCGCGTTCGCGGGGCGGTTCGGCGGCCTCGGACGCGGTGTCGGCGAGGGCGGTGTCAGGCATCGAGGTCCACTCCTTCCATCGCGGCCACGAGGTCGTGGTCGTGCCAGCCTCGGTCCAGTTCCGCCGTGACGCGGCCCTGGAACATGACGAGGACGCGGTCGCACATGCGCAGGTCGTCGAGTTCGTCGGAGGCGATGAGGACGCCGGTGCCGCCGTCGGCGGTCTCCTCGACCTTGCCGAGGAGGAAGTCCTTGGAGCGCACGTCGACGCCGGCGGTCGGGTTGATGAGGACCAGCAGGCGGGGGTCGTCGGCGAGGGCGCGGGCCATGACGACCTTCTGCTGGTTGCCGCCGGACAGTCCGGAGACGGGCAGTTCGGGTCCCGGTGTCTTGATCGCCAGTTTCTCGATCATGTCGCGGGCGAGCTTGTCGCGGCGTGTGCCGCTGATGAAGCCGTGCCGTCCGAGGCGTGCGGGTACGGACAGGGTGGCGTTGTCGGCGATGGACATGCCGGGGACGAAGCCCTGGTGGTGGCGGTCCTGCGGGACGAACCCGGCGCCGGCGGCGAGGGCGGCGGGGACGCTGCCGGGGCGGGGGCGCCGTCCCGCGATCTCCACCTGTCCGCCCTGCGGTGCGCGCAGGCCGACGACGGTCTCGGCGACCTCGGTCCGG
>NZ_JBTYMC010000353.1:0-6196 GCF_054880855.1 Streptomyces sp. S6
CGGTGCCCCCGGCCCCGGCCCCGCCACCCCCGCCGTGGCCGCCGCCCTCGACCCCCTCGCCCTCCCCGCCCACCTCCCCCTCCACAACGAGAACAACGTGAACTGCGCGGCCCTCGCCGAACTGCACGAGGGAGCGGCCAGGGGCCGGCACACGTTCGGGTATCTCCAGGTCGGGTACGGCATCGGCCTGGGCATCGTGGTCGGCGGCCAGGTGCTGCGCGGCGTCGGCGGGGCCGCCGGGGAGATCGCCCGGTTGCCGTACCCGTGGCTGCCGGAGCGCGAGGCGGTCCTCGAAGGCATGGAGGCGTACGTCGGGGCGGGCGCGCTGATGCGCAGGGTGCGGGAGGGGTGGACGGAGGGTGACGTGCCCGAGGGGGCCGCCGAACTCTTCGCGCTGGCCGGAAACGGGCACGTGACGGCGGTGCGGTTCGTCGCCGAGCACGCCCGGGACGTGGGCAGGCTGGCCGCCGCGACCGTCGCCGTGCTGGACCCGGGGCTCATCGTCCTGGGCGGCGGGATCGGGGCGAACCCGCAGCTCCTGCCCGGTGTGCGGGCCGAACTGGCGCGGCTGAGCTGGCCCACCGAGGTGGTCGGCAGCGAGGTCGGCGAGGAGGGTACGGTGGCGGGCGCCGCCCGGCTCGCGGTGGCCCGGGGAATCCAAACCGTGACCGAGGGGTCGGACAAGAGGCATTGACGGGGTCCGTCCGCTTCTGCCAATGTCCGGACAAGCGCTTTCTAGCCGGGCGGGACCCCGGCGCAGAGCGGAGAGACCGGCCGTACCGACCGTACGGGCCCACGACGGCGTGTTCGTGGGGGACTCCGCTCGCCTCAAGTGGCGCGGCCGGGCGAGGCCGCCGACCATGAGCGCACTCCACTCACAGGAACCCGAGCCGCCTCACCGGCCGGAAGATCCGTCACGCACACCCAGGGAGGGACCCGGTGGGTCACGAGATCTCGCGCAGAACCATCTTCCGCGCCGCGAGCGGCATCACCGTCGCGACGGCGCTCGGCACCACGCTGAGCGCTTGCGGCGGCGGCACGGGCGCCGGCAGCAGCAACAGCAAGCTGACGATGACGTGGTGGGGCAGCGACCAGCGCCACGCCGCGTACAAGAAAGCGCTTGCCACGTTCCAGAAGGACAACCCGAAGATCGAGGTCCAGGAGACCTACCAGGGCTACGACGGGTACTTCGACAAGTTCAACACCAACGTCGCCGGCGGCTCCGCCCCCGACCTGATGCAGATGGACACCGCGCTCGTCGCCCAGTACGCGCGCAAGGGCGTCCTCGCCCCGATCGACGAGTACGTCGGCAAGAGCCTCGACCTCACCGGCTTCTCCAAGACGCTGCTCGCCAACGGCACCGTCGACGGCAAGCTCTACGGCGTCCCCTCCGGCATCGGCGTCAACCAGCTCACCGTCAACCGCAGCGGCCTGGAGAAGCTCGGCCTCAAGATGCCCGAGCGCGAGTGGACCTGGAACGACCTCAAGGCCGTTGCGCAGGACGTCTACAAGAAGAGCGGCGGCAAGACCTACGGCGTCGACGACGGCGGCGGCTCCACCCTCCAGTGCTTCGAGATCTTCGCCCGCGAGAAGGGCCAGCAGTTCTTCTCCGACGACGGCAAGAAGCTCGGCTTCACCCCGGAGACCCTCCAGGAGTGGTGGGAGTTCTGGGCCGAGATGCGCAAGACCAACGCCTCCCCGCCGGCCGCGATCACCTCGGCCGCGCACAACGACCTCACGAAGAACGCGGTCGTCATCGGCAAGGCGCTGTTCACCTTCGACTCCGGCGTCTACGGCGCGGGCGGCTCGATCACCGACGCGCAGCTCGACTTCCTGCCCACCCCGCAGGGCTTCTGGTCCGGCGCCCGCGAGGGCAACTACGTCAACGGCGGCGTGCTCCTGAGCGCCACCAAGACCAGCAAGCGGATCGCCGACTCCGTCAAGATCATCTCCTTCTTCGCGCAGAACGACAGCGCCATCAAGGACATGCAGCTCCAGCGCGGCATCCCGCCGACGGAGAAGGCCCGCAACCTGATCGCCTCCGGCCTCACCGAGACCGACAAGCTGAACATGGCGAGCGCCGACTACATCTCCCAGCGGGTCGGCAAGGCCACCAACGTGCTGCCGAACCCGCTGCCGCCGCCGCAGGGCGCCGACCAGATCTGGGACCTGCTGTTCCAGTCGAACCTCGCCGTGGCCTTCGGCAAGGCCACCATCACGTCGCAGTCGGGCAAGTTCTTCGACCAGGCGGCAGGCATTCTGTCCGCCTGAGCGGACGCACGTACGGAAGAGGGCCAGGGAGATGAGTATGACCACCGCGAAGACCGACGAGGTCGTGAAGGAGTCGCCGCAAGCGACCCCCTCCGACCAGCGGGAGCGCGACCGGCAGCGGCGCCGCCTCGCGAGGAAGCGAGGCGGCGGCTGGTGGCCGTACCTCTTCCTGGCCCCATGGTTCGTCGGCCTGTTCGGCCTGACGATCTATCCGATGCTCGACTCGCTGTACCTGTCGTTCACCGACTTCGACCTGCTCACGCCGGAGAAGTGGGTCGGCACCGCCAACTACGAGCGGATGTTCAGCCACGACCCGGTCTTCTGGGACTCGATCCACGCGACCCTCCTGTACGTCGTCGTCTCCGTCCCGCTCAAACTCGGCCTCGCCCTCGGGGTCGCCATCCTCCTCAACAGGGACATCAGGGGCATCGGCCTCTACCGGGCCGCGTTCTACCTGCCCTCACTGCTCGGCGGCGCGGTCGCCATCGCCATCGTCTGGCGCCAGGTGTTCGGCGGGGACGGCCTCTTCAACGACTTCCTCAGCTGGTTCGGCATCAAGGGCCAGGACTGGATCTCCAGCCCCGACACCGCGATCTACACGCTGATCCTGCTCGCCGTCTGGCAGTTCGGCACCCCGATGGTCATCTTCCTGGCCGGCCTCAAACAGCTCCCCAAGGACGTCTACGAGGCCGCCGAGATCGACGGCGCGGGACCGGCCACCCGGTTCTTCAAGATCACCCTGCCGCTGCTCACGCCGATCGTGTTCTTCAACGTCGTCCTCCAGATCATCGACGCGTTCAAGACGTTCACCCCCGCGTTCGTCGTCAGCAACGGCACCGGCGGACCCCTCAACTCGACGATGCTCTACTCCCTGTACCTCTACAAGAAGGGCTTCACCGACCTTCAGATGGGGTACGCCTCGGCGCTGGCCTGGGTGCTGTTCCTGGTCATCGCGGGCTTCACGGCGGTCAACTTCATCGCCAGCCGCTACTGGGTCCACTACGACGACTGACGATTGAGGAAAGCTTCGATGTCCGCCATTACCCCGTCGCCGTTGCAGAAGCTCCGCTCCGCCACCGGCGCCCGCCGTATCTTCGTCCACACCGTGCTCATCGGTGTCGCCATCGTCATGCTCTACCCGCTGATGTGGATGCTCAGCAGCTCCCTGAAGCCCGACACCGAGATCTTCACCCACCCCGGACTGATCCCCGACAAGCTCAACCCCGCGAACTACAGCAAGGGCTGGAGCGGCTCCGGCAACTCCTTCTCGCTGTACATCACCAACTCGCTGATCGTCACGATCGGCGCGGTGATCGGCAACATCATCTCCTGCTCGCTGGCCGCCTACGCCTTCGCGCGCTTCGAGTTCCGCTGGAAGAAGCTCTGGTTCGGCCTGATGCTCGGCACGCTGATGCTGCCGTCCCAGGCGGTGCTGATCCCGCAGTACACGATCTTCTACAACCTGACCTGGATCAACACCTATCTGCCGCTGATCGTGCCCAAGTTCCTCGCGGTGGACGCCTTCTTCATCTTCCTGATGGTCCAGTTCATCCGCTCCATCCCGCGCGAGCTGGACCAGGCGGCCATGATGGACGGCGCCAACCCCTGGCAGATCTACTGGAAGATCATCCTGCCGCTGATGAAGCCGGCCCTGGTCACCACCACGATCTTCACGTTCATCTGGACCTACGACGACTTCCTCCCCCAGCTCGTCTACCTCCAGCAGAACGACAAGTTCACCGTCCCCCTCGGCCTCACCCTCTTCATGGACCAGACCAGCGGCTCCTCCTACGGCGCGATGTTCGCGATGTCGACGATCGCCCTCGCACCCACGCTGATCTGCTTCCTCGTCTTCCAGAAGAGGCTGGTCGAAGGCATGGCCACCTCCGGCATGAAGGGCTGACCCCGAGGTGCACCTCCTCCACCAGCGCGGCCGTCTGCACGACCTCCCCGACACCCCCGAGGCGTACGACGCCGTCCTCGCCGACGTCGTCGAACAGGCCCTCGCCCGGCTGACCCCCGAGGGCAACCTCGAACACCCCGACTGCGACGACGACATCGGCGACACCTCCCTCGGCGTCACCTCGCTCCTCGCGCTCGCCTGGCACCGCTCGGGGGACCCCCGGCTGCCGCTGGCGGTGCGCCGCAGTCTCGCCTTCCACCTCGACGAGCGCGTCTACACCGAGGACAACCCCGGCTACCCGAACCTGCGGATCCGCAACTCCGGTTTCCCGTACGCCCGTTACGTCCTCGCCGCCGGCGCGCACCCCATCGGGGACTGGCCGAGCACGGTGTGGGCGCTGCTCCAGGCCGTCAACATCCTTGAGTTGTCGGAAGGGCTGGTCTCCGACGAGCACCGCGCGCGGCTCCTCGAAGTGGCCCAGGGGTACTGGCTCTGGCTCACCGAGGCGACGTTCTTCAACCCGCAGGAGGCCGGCAACCAGGCGATCGGCTGTGTCGTCGGCGGGCTCATGCTGGCGGCTCATCTCCCGCAGGAACAGGGCGAGTCGGTGCGGGAGACGGCCCTGGAGCTGTACCGCTCGAAGATCCGCGCGCACCGCGTCGCCGACCGGGGCGCCCTGCTGCCCCCCGAGCACGGCGGCGCCTACGACAACAACTACGGCCCGATCTCCCTCTCCTTCCTCGCCCAGGCCCACCGGGTCAGCGGCGAGGAGATGTTCGCCGAGGACGGCGAGGCGCTGGCCCGCTACATCGACGCCCGCCTCACGAACGGCGGCTTCGACAACGGCGGTCCGCGCTACAGCGAGCAGCACTCCGGGTTCGAGTCCGTCCTCGGGCTGCGCTACTTCGGCGCGCGCGTCGGCGCCGACATCGGACGCTACCGGGGCGACACCCGCTGGGGCCGGTACGCCGTCAAGCCCGACGGCGGGGTCGACGGGCACTTCGCGTGGATGCTGGTCTGGCAGATCCAGGACGACAGCGTCTGGCACCGGGAGCCGTCCACCACGGTGGCGCGGCACCAACTCCGGTCCGGCACGGTGTCGGTGGCGTTCGACTCGAAGATGACGCCCTCGCTGGTCGAGGCCGACGGCACGTACTGCCTCCCGGCCGCGGTGAACCGGCAGCACGGCTTCGGGCCCGTCCTCGACGGGTTCCTCTTCACCCGCCCCATGGGCGAGGTCCGGGTCCGAGACCTCCAAGCCGACGGCCTCGCCGCCAAGTCGGTGACGAAACCGGTCGTCGGCCGTGACCACGTCCTGCGCAGTGTCCGGTCCCTGTACGTCACCGACGGCACCGCCCTGTGGACCACCGTCGCGGTCGAACGCCTCCCCGGCGAGCCGTACTTGCTGGCGGGTCTGCCCTACGCGGCGGACGACGGTGAGCGGGTCCTGCGGACGTCCGAGGCAGCGGTCGTGTCGGCGGGGGAGCTGCGCCTGACGCACCCCTCGGCGGAGGGGCCCGACCACTTCGACGCGCGCAGTGAACTCAGCCAGCAGGAAGCGGCGTTCGTCCTCGCCGCCGACCCGCGCGGCTACGGCAACCCCGACGAAGGCTGGAGCCACCTCGTCAGCTCCACGGCGATCGAGGCGGGACCCGTCACGGACGCGCCGCAGGACCTGCACGTGTTCGCCGTCCGCCACGGCGGCAGCGGCCCGCTCACCCTGCACGCCGAGTGGACCGACACCGGACTCCTGCTCCGCACGGACGCCTTCACGGCGGTCCTGGGGGGCCTGGACCCTTCGGCGGAGCCGGAGTTGAAGCTCAGCCGCTGAGGCTGCGTGCAGGGGGGAGGCGACAGCCCGGCCGGTTTTCAGGGCGGCCGGGCTGTCGCCATGGACGTCTCCTCACAGAGGCAGCGCGCCCGTCGCGAGCGCCGTCGCCGTCATCACGAGCGTCGTGCCGAACGCCCAGCCGAAGACGAAGCGTTGGTGCTCGCCGAGTTGGACGCCGGTCATGCCGACGA
>NZ_JBTYMC010000354.1:0-6193 GCF_054880855.1 Streptomyces sp. S6
GGGATCACCGTCCGGCGTGAGGCCAACGGGCCCAGCCGGACCGTCGGCAGCGGCAGCAGTCGGCGTGTACTCGACGCCGGGATCACCGTCCGGCGTGAGGCCAACGGGCCCAGCCGGACCGTCGGCAGCGGCAGCAGTCGGCGTGTACTCGACGCCGGGATCACCGTCCGGCGTGAGGCCAACGGGCCCGGCCGGACCGTCGGCAGCGGCAGCAGTCGGCGTGTGCTCGGCGCCGGGGTCCTCGTCCGGGGTAGGGGCGTGGGTGGGTGGGGTGGGAGTCGGCTGAGGTTGCGGGCGGCTTGCAGAGGGGGTGTCCTGGCCGGAGTCGGGAGTTGGCGCGGGGTGTCCCTCATGTGCGGCACGGTCGGGGTCGGGGCGGCCCGGGGTGGGGTCCGAGTCCGGAACCTGGTTCGTCCGGCGGGGGTCGGCGGGGGTGTCGTCGGGGCCGTGGCGGGGGGTCGCGTCGGGCATCGGCGGTCACCTCGGGCGGTCGAGGCGCTGGATGAGGAGGTCGGCGAGCCGGTCCCGGCTGGGCGGGGCGGCGGCGCCGGTGAGGTAGATCGCATTCAACAGCTGGTCCGCGGCGAGGAGTTCACTGCGGGAGCGTTCCAGGAAGTGGGTGATCAGATCGTCGCCCACCCGGGCCGCCTCGTCACCGAGGTGCGCGCGGACGATGGTGGCGAGCCGGTTGTGGTCGGGGCGCCCCAGCTCCAGGTGGATGCAGCGGCGCATCAGGGGGGCCGGGAAGTCCCGTTCACCGTTGCTGGTGAGGACGACGAAGGGGAACTCCCTGCACCGCACGCGCCCGTCCTTGACGCGGACCTTCACCCCGTCCGCCGTCAGCACCTCGGCCTCCCCGTCGGGCAGCCGGTCGGCGATCCGCTCCAGCTCGGGGATCGCGAACTCCCCTTCCTCCAGGACGTTCAGCAGGTCGTTCGGGAGGTCGATGTCGCTCTTGTCCAGCTCGTCGATCAGCAGCACCCTCGGCACGTCCGACGGCAGCAGCGCCGTCCCGAGCGGCCCGAGCCGGATGTAGCTCCCGATCCCCTCGACGGCCCCCGGCGCCCCCGCCGCCGCCCCGAACCCCCCTTGCGCGGCGATCTGGACGTCCTGGAGGCGGGCGATCGCGTCGTAGTGGTACAGCCCGTCCTGGAGCGCGGAACGGCTGACGATGGACCAGCGCAGCACGCTCCCGAGGCCCAGTTCGTACGCGACGGAGTGCGCGAGTGTGCTCTTGCCCGCCCCCGGGTCCCCGGTGACCAGCAGCGGACGCCGCAGATACAGCGCCGCGTTGATCATCTCCAGCTCCTCCGCGCCGGGCCGGTGCAGCTCGGCGAGGTGCCGGTGCGCGCCCAGCCTGCGGTCCTCGGAGCCCTCCCCCGGCGCCTCCCGCCCCGCGAAGTCCCGCCAGGGCGGCGGCGCGGGCAGCCGCTCGACGCCGTCGTGCGGTTCACCGGCACCCCGGTAGATGAGCCACTCGCTGGATTCGGTCATGATCCGGTCCTCCTCACTCGTCGGCTCACCCGGCGCGTACGGCCGTGCTCACGGTATCGATGCCAAGGGGGCGGTGGTAAGGGGTGTGTCACGGCCAGGGAGCGTGTCACGGCGCCTCCAGCAGATCGCCCGTCCCCGGCAGGGGTTGGTGCGGATCGTCGTACAGCAGCGCGACCCCCGCCGCCCAGAACGTCTCGTTACGGCCCCGGCTCAGCCGCACCCTGAGGTGGTGCACGGCCTCCGGCAGCCGTGCCGCGCTCGGCGGGCGGGCGATCTCGTCGGCGCTGCCCCGGTGGAACTCCCCGCACACCGCCTCCGGCCGTCCCCGGCGCAGCAGGGCGACGCCGTACCCGCCGTACACGATCCGCGCGAGCGCCGCCACGTCGTTCTCGTAGCGGTGGTCTCCGTAGCGGCACAGCACGGGGACGGTGCCGTGCGCGAGGGAGCGCAGTTTCTCCACCGTCGGTACCGGTACCCCCAACCCGTCGTCGCAGTCCAGGAGTTCGGCCTTCGCGCGGTGCGAGTGCAGCCACCGCCAGCGCGCGCCGCGCTCCTCCTGCGCGTCGAACCACTCCCCGCCGTCCGCGACTTCGTCGTCCCGCATGTCGTCCACGAGCTGCTCGCGGTCCGCGACCCGGACGACCACCGGCCGCGCCGTCCCCAGCGGCTCCTCCCCCGGGACCGGCCGCCACGTCTCGACGTCCAGCCCCAACTGCCCGTGCGGCAGCGCGACTTGCAGCACCGCGGGCCGCCCGGGTTCGTCGCACCGCCGGAACGCCTCCGCCAGCGGCGCGGCCAGCCGCTCCGGCAACTCCGCGAGCCGTGTCCGCTCCTCCCCCGGCAGCGGGTCCGCCCCGCCGTCGGCACGCAGCACCGAGACCGTCCAGTCACAGCGGTCCGGCTCCCAGGGGCGCGGCAGGATTTCGAGCAGGACGGCGGGGCCGGTGCCGGGGAGGAGGCGGGAACTGTGCGCGGGGGTGCCGGGCAGGGGGGTGTCCTGGTCCGACGGTCCGTTGTGGTCCGGTGGGCCGTCCCCATGCGGTGGGCCCTCCCGGTGCGATGAACCGGAGACGGTGTCCGGGCCGGGTGCGTGGCCGTTCTCGCGGGACGGGCGTTCGCGGCGGGTCCGTTCGTCGCGGTCGCGGAGCCGGTCGATGCGCTGTTCGGCGAGGCCCGCGCGGTAGCGGGCGCCCAGATGGCCCGCCGCCTGCCGGATCCAGGCCCACAGCGCCTCCTCGGCGTCCGCCGTGGTGGCCGAGGTGAAGGGCCGGTCGGCCGACAGGACACGCATCGCGTAGTCGAGGACGAGTTCGAGGGCGCCGTCGTCCCGGGCGCTCTCGTACAGCGCGCCCAGGCCGTCACGCCAGCCGCGCGGGGCCGGCGGGGGCGGGGGGCCCTGGAGGTCCGGCAGGGAGTCCAGGATGTCGAGCAGCGCGCGCGTGCTCGCGGGCGGCGGGAGGTCGGCGAGGCGGCCCAGCAGTTCGACGCGCTCGTCGGGGTCGAGGGTGCGGCCGGGACGCGCGCCGAGCCTGCCCTGGACCTCCGTCCAGGTCTGCGCGCGGGCCGAGGGACGGCGCTGGCGGTCGCGGTGGTAGCGGTCGTGCGCGTGGCACACCGTCTGGTACAGGTCGTCGTGCTCGGCGGTGATCTCCCCCGCCGGGACCTTCAGCGCGCGCAACTGCTCGATGCCGGTGGAGGTGCCGCCGGGGCGGTGGTCCGAGCGGGCCTTGATGACGCCGATGACCTCCCCGCGCGCGAGGTCGATCACCGGCCCGCCGGAGACGCCGTACGGCAGGTCGTTGTCCCCGAGGCGCATCTGGACGTCCGACGACCAGCCGCCGATCGTGCCCTGGACGGCGAGCGTGCCGTCGAGCAGCCGCAGGCGGCCCTCGCTGACCGTCCATCCCGCGTACAGCACCCGCCCCTCCCCGAAGTAGGCGGCGGGCCGCTCCGAGACGTACACGCACTCGTGGTCGTCCACGGGTTCGGACAGCTGGACCAGCGCGAGGTCGGGGGCGGGCCAGTTCCCCGAGTCCGGCATCCGCTCGGGACGCTCCGGGACGGTCGCGACGACCCTGCCGCGCACGGCGCGCAGACCCTCACCGGGCGAGAACCCGCCGCCGGGGAAGTGCCGGTCCCCGGGGAAATACCGATCACTCGTGGAGAGCTGACCGCCGTACGAAAGGCGGTCCCCAGGGGCGATCCGGTCGTCGAGGGAGCTCCGGTAGACCACCACGACCTCGTCCCCCTCCCCTCCGCAGACGACATGCGCGCAGGTCAGCACCCAGTTGGGGGCCACGAAGAACCCGCTCCCGAGAAAGCTGTCGACCTCGTCAGGGGCATACCCTCCCCCACTCCGGTGAATGCGCACCGTCGCCGCCACGACCAGCCCACGCAGTGCACGCCGGGCGGCATCCCCCACATTCGACGCGCCCCCAGCGCGCCCCCCGATCACCTCCACCCCCCACCGCCCTGTCCCCCACCGCCCCCGTGCTCCGGAGCGCCGGGGGGTGCATCGGAATCGGAGAGTGCGGGAGGTTGGACGGCCGAGGACCCCACATCCGACACCGCCCCCCGCACCACCACTCCCGAGGGGACCACCCCGGAGGGGCCCTGCGGGGAGGACGCCGGGGTCGGGGGGGTTGGCTCGGCGGGTGAGGTGCGCGGGACGGGTGAGGCGGGCGGCGGGGTGAGCGCCCCGGAAGGGCCCGGCCGTCCGAACGCCGCCCCCGACCCGACAGGCCCTACAGACCCGACCCACCCGACAGGCCCCGCAAGCCCAGCAACGGGACCGTGCGGCTCGGGTGAGGGTTCGGGAGTGGTGTGGGTGGCTTCGTGCGGGGAGTGGTTGCCGTGGGGCGGCGACGGCGTGTCATCGCCCGTCGGTTCGGCCCTCACCCGTGCTGTCGGCACCGACTCGGGGGGACCGTCGAGGGCGGACGTCACTCCCGGAACCGCTCCTCGCGCGCGGAACGCCGGCTCGGGGACGGCACCCCGCACCTGCGCTGCCCCGAAAGCACCGGCGTCGTCCGCCGGAGCAGCTCCCCGGACCGGGCTCTCGCCGAAGCCGACTTCCCGCCCCGGGAGCTCCCGCGCCCCCGCCGCGCCCCCGCGCGTGGCACCGTCTCCCGACCCGGCCTCCCGTTCCCCGGCCCGGCCCGGCCTGCGCGTGCCCGCCCGAGCGGCAGGGACATCCGTCCTGAACCCGACAACTGCGGGCGGCACCAGCGTGAGCCTCCGTCCGGTACGTCCGGCGCGCACGCGCCTGACGGGGACGTTCGCCCTCTCGGGTGCCGAACGGCGCCCCCGCGCGGGAGGACGATTCCCGCGGGCCGGGGCCTCGCCGTGCAAGGACGTCGCCGAATCGCCCCCACCGGGGTCGGTGGCCCACCCAAGGTTCCTGACCTGCCCCGTACCTACGGCCCGACCAGACCCCGAACCCCGCCCAGCATCCACGTCCCCACCTGAACCCACGCCCTCCCCCGAGCCTCGCCCCTGCCCTGGCTCCCGGCTCTGCCCTGAACCCCCACCCCGCACCGCATCCCCACCCCGCCCGAAGCCCGCACCTCTCCCAGAATCCGCAGCCCTCCCAGAACCAGCCCGCCACCCCCGGAAACCCCCCTGCGAGGAACCGCCTTGCGCACCCCCACCCGGCGATCCCCCACCCTGCGGCCCCCCATCTCCAAGTCCTCCGCCCCCAGGCGCCCCGCCCCCGGCCGGCCGCCCCGAAGAACCACCCGGCGTCGGACCGGGCTCCGCCAAGTCCGGCGGCCCCCCATGGGACCAGGTGAGCGTGACGGTGATCGCCGCCTTCGCCTCCCCGTCCGCGAGAAGGCCGACGACTTTGCCGGCCTTGGCGGTGAGTTCGATGCCGAATTCGACGCTGACCTCGTCGGGCCGCACCGCGCGCAGCGGCTGCGCGAGGGAGCGGGCGACGCCGGTGACGAGGGAGTGCAGACTCTCGACGCCCGCCTCGACCCGCTCGGTGAACCCGGTGTCGCTGTAGGACAGTTGCCCCGGCGGCGCGGCAGGCGCCCGCAACTCACCGGTCCCCGAGATCCGCGCCCACACGGGCGTGCCGTCCGGCAGCGCGACGCGTGCGACGCGCGTCACGTCCCGCCCCGCCTGCTCGGTCTCCTGACTCATGACGCTCCCCCCGCTGCCGCGTTCCCCCTGGCTCCGCCCGTCCGACGCCAGGACCGGCGGCCTATCCTTGCCCTGTGCCCCCGTGGCTCGTCCGCGAGCCGCACACGGGAATCAAGCTCTTTCCCCCGATGGCACGTCCCAACCCCGACGAACCCACCCACGGAGCACGATCCATGTACTTCACCGACCGCGGCATCGAGGAACTGGAGAAGCGGCGCGGCGAGGAGGAAGTCACCTTCGAGTGGCTCGCCGAACAGCTCCGCACCTTCGTCGACCTCAACCCGGACTTCGAGGTACCGGTGGAGCGTCTCGCGACCTGGCTGGCCCGCCTGGACGACGAGGACGACGAGTAACCCCCTCCTCTCCGAGTTCCCGCCGCCCTGTTCCTCTCGTAACGACCGGAGTCTCCCGGCAGTTCCTCAGTCCCGCGGTCTCCCCACGTCGTACGCCAGCCCGAACACCCCGTGCCCCAGCAGCAGCGCCCCCACCGCCGCCCAGCCGGCGCTCCGGCGCCGCACGCCCCACAGGGTGAGCGGCAGCCCGGCGCCGACCT
>NZ_JBTYMC010000355.1:0-6164 GCF_054880855.1 Streptomyces sp. S6
CCGGCCGCCGCCCCCGGCCGGCCGGGGGCGCACACCAGAGCCGTACGCCGTCGCCGCTTCCGGCCGACGGCGTGCGGCCACCCCGCGTGACAGGCACCACCCGTGACACCGCACGCGCCTCGGGCGCAGGTCAACCCCGCGCCGCGAGCGCGCGTCGAGAGCATCTGGAGGCCGCTGTGTCCCGACCCCGCATCGCCCTGATCGCCGACCCCACGTCGCCCGAAGGCTGCCGGGACTACCTCGCCGAGGCGGTCGGACTGCTCACCGGAACCCCGCCCGTGCGCGTCGACTCCCGGCACTTCGAGGCGGGCGGCGGCGGACAGGCCGAGCGTGACGGCGGCCGGTTACGGCTGCGGGTTCCCGAGGAGCGCCTCGACCTCGTCCCCGACGTCGTCGTCCTCTACGAGATCCCGCCGCACCGACGCGCCGCCCTCGCGGAGTTCCAGCTCCTGCTGGAGGAGTGTGACGTCGTCACCCTCGGGACCGGGCCCGACGCCTGGCGCACCGCCACCGAGAAGAACCTCACCGTGGAGCGGTTCCGGCGCGACGGCATCGCCCAGATGGAGACCGTCGTCCTGTCCGCGCCGACCGGGGACGAGGCCCGCGACGCCTTCGAGGAGCTGGGCGGCGACACCTGGGCGCGTCCCGTCGTCGGCACCGGCGGCAACGACACCTTCCACGTCAACAGCCCTCAGCGGCTCGCCGAGGCCACCGCCTACTACGCCGGGCAGGACACCGACTGGATGCTGTCGCGCGACGCGGGCAACGTCACCGCCGACGGGCTGCGCCACCAGTTCCGGGTCTTCGTCCTCGGCGGGCGGATCGTGCACGCCCGCGAACACCTCCAGCCCGAGGACGACACGCCGTGCAACACCTGCCGGGGCGCGACGCCCGTCCACCTGGGCGCACAGGGGCTGCCGCCCCGCCTCGCCGAGCTGGCGATCGCCGCGACCGCCTCGGTGGGGCTGCCGTTCGCCGGGGTCGACCTCGCGGTCGAGAACGGCGGCGTCGTCTTCGAGGTCAACGTCCAGCCCGCCTTCGTCGAGGGCGAACTCCCGCTGGTGGCCGTCCCGTACATCGAGGCCCACCTCGAAGCGCTCGCCCTCGCCGGGCCCCGGCCCACCCCCGTGTCGTTCGCGCGAGGAGACACGCGGGGCGACAAGCTCCCGTCCCGGTGACGTGACCTGACGGCCGGAGCACCCGACCGACGTGCTCCGCCCTGACCGTCACCGGGACGGGGTCCAACAGCCCTCGCCCGAGGGCCGCCAGACCACTCACGGCACAACGCGGCGGCCCGGCCGGGGAGTCGGACCCCGGCCGGGCCGCCGCTCGCGTCGATGGGGTGGTCAGTAGGGAAGCGGGCGCCCCGACGGGGTCCGCAGGTCCTGCGGCTCCGGCCGGCGGGGTCCACGGGGATGCCTGTTCAGCTGAATCCTCTTCACGTCCGCCTCCTCGTCCCCCGCAGCACGGGCTACTCCTACGGCCCATGCGCTCGGGCGTGTTGACCTTCTTGGGGCCGGTCATCCCCATCTCGCGGCTGGAATATGCCCGCCGGCCGCGTCGAATCTCCGCAGGTCCCGGGGGTGCACCGATGAGCATGCGCCGCCTCTCTTGACGTGTACTGGGCCAGGTGGGTTTATGGGAGCGCTCCCATGTCACTGTCCAGCAGCCCGCGCCCCTGGCGCTCACCCACTGGAGCCGCAGTGAGAACAACAGCCACAGCGAGAACGGCGAGAACCCTCTGCCGGAGAGTACTGGCGGCCCTCCTCGGGGCCCTCCTGCTCGGCGCGCTCGCCCCCGCCGCCCACGCCGCTTCCGCGCCACGCGTGAAGGCGACCGGCCTGCACATCAGCAACGGCCGGCTCCTGGAGTCCAACGGCAACGACTTCGTGATGCGCGGCGTGAACCACGCCCACACCTGGTACCCCGGCCGCCTGAACCAGTCCCTCGCCGACATCAAGGCGTTCGGCGCCAACACCGTCCGCGTCGTCCTCGCCGACGGCCACCGGTGGACCGCCGACACCGCCTCCGACGTCGCGAACGTCATCGCCCAGTGCAAGGCGAACCGCGTCATCTGCGTCCTCGAAGTGCACGACACCACCGGATACGGCGAGGAGTCCGCCGCCGGCACCCTCGACCAGGCCGCCGACTACTGGATCGGCCTCAAGAGCGTCCTCGCCGGACAAGAGGACTACATCGCCATCAACATCGGCAACGAGCCCTGGGGCAACACGGATCCGGCCGGCTGGACCGCCCCCACCGTCGCCGCCGTCAAGAAACTCCGCGCCGCCGGCTTCCAGCACCTGCTGATGGTCGACGCCCCCAACTGGGGCCAGGACTGGCAGGGCGTCATGCGGACCAACGCCCAGGCCGTGTACGCCGCCGACACCACCGGCAACCTCATCTTCTCCATCCACATGTACAGCGTGTACGACACGGCGGCGAAGGTCACCGACTACCTCAACGCCTTCGTCACCGCCAAACTCCCGCTCCTCATCGGCGAGTTCGGCGGCCCCGCCGACCAGTACGGCGACCCCGACGAGGACACGATGATGGCGGCGGCCCAGCAGCTGAAACTGGGCTACCTGGCGTGGAGCTGGAGCGGAAACACCGATCCGATCCTCGACCTCGCCCTCAACTTCGACGCGAAGAACCTGAGTTCGTGGGGCAAGCGGGTCTTCAACGGGCCCGACGGGATCGCCGGCACCTCCAAGGAGGCGACGATCTTCGGCGGCGGGTCCGGCGGTGACACCCAGGCGCCGACCGCTCCCGGCACGCCCACGGCCTCGGCGGTGACCGCGAACTCCGTGACGCTGAGCTGGGCCGCGTCCTCCGACAACGTTGGCGTGAGCGCCTACGACGTCGTCCGGGTGAGCGGGGGGACGGAGACGGCCGCCGCCGCGACGACCTCCAACTCCACGACGGTGACCGGGCTTTCGGCGTCCACCGCGTACACGTTCGCCGTCTACGCCCGCGACGCCGCCGGGAACCGCTCCACCCGGTCGGGCACGGTCGACGTCACCACGAGCCCGCCCGCCCCCGGGCAGTCCTGCTCCGTCGGGTACCGGTCGGTCGGGGAGTGGGCCGGCGGGTTCCAGGGAGAGATCGTCATCAAGAACACCGGCACGACCGCCGTCAACGGCTGGACGCTCGGCTTCTCCTTCGCCGACGGGCAGACCATCGGGAACATGTGGGGCGGGACGGCCGCCCAGAGCGGGGCCGCCGTCACCGTGAGGCCGGCCGCCTACACCGCGAACATTCCGGCGGCGGGCTCGGTGACCGTCGGGTTCATCGCCGACAAGGGGGCCACGAACAGCGTTCCGGCCTCCTTCACGCTCAACGGCACGACCTGCGCCAAGAGCTGACGGACCATCATGAGCGGCCGGGGCGGCGCGCGGCACGCCCCGGCCCACCTCTACTCCTTCGCCTGCGCCTTCTTCCGCCCCCACCGGGGCCTCAGCAAGGAGCGCTCCACCTTCTCCGGTGTCTCCGACGGCGTGTGGTCGCTCCACGACTCGTACCCCGCGAACGGGTCCTCGTCGGGCCGCTGGTCCGGGATCTTCTCGCGCAGGGCCAGGGTGTCGAAGTCGGGGAGCGCCTGGTCCGTCACCGACATGGGGAGCATCACGAGGGACGTCGTGCCCGACCGGGCGGCGGACGGCCGCAGTTGGACCCGGATGCCGTGGCGGTGGGCCAGCCGGCTCACCACGAACAGGCCCATGTGCTGGGAGGCGGTCGCGTCCGGGGCCGGGGGATCGGCGAGCTTGCGGTTGATCGTCGCGAAGTCCTCGGGGCGCAGCCCGATGCCCTGGTCGTGGATCTCGACCATGACACCGCCGTCCGGAAGCCGGGTCGCCAGGACCCGGACCGGGGCCTTCGGGGACGAGAACGACGTGGCGTTCTCCAGGAGTTCGGCCAGCAGATGCACCAGGTCGGTGACCGCCGCGCCGCCGATCTCGACGTCCGGTACGCCCGCCAGCTCGATCCGCTCGTAGCTCTCCACCTCGGAGGACGCCGCGCGCACCACGTCCGCCAGCGGCAGTGGCCGGTCCCAGAGCTGGCCGGGCCGTTCCCCGCCGAGGATGAGGAGGTTCTCGCCGTTGCGCCGCACCCGTGTCGCGAGGTGGTCGAGGCGGAAGAGGTTCTCCAACTGCTGCGGGTCGGTCTCGCGGTCCTCCAGCTCGCCGATCATGGTCAACTGGCGTTCCACGAGGGACTGGTTGCGCCGGGACAGGGTGGTGAAGATGGCGTTCACCTGTCCCCGCAGCCGCGCCTGGACGGCGGCGAGGCGGGCCGCCTCGTGGTGGACGTGGTCGAAGGCGCGGGCGACCTCGCCGATCTCGTCGGTGGAGGTGATCGGGATCGGCCGCACCCGCGGGTCCACGGTGTGCGGGTCGTTCTCCGACAGACGGCCGATCAGCTCGGGCAGTTGGCGCTCGGCGATGTCGATCGCGGAGGCGCTCAGACTGCGCATGCCCCGGCTCGTGAGGCGTGCCATCCAGGCCGCGAACAGGAACGCCAGCATGATCGCCGCCAGCACCACCGCGCCGGTGAGGACCGCGTCGTCGCGTGAATCGTCCGCGATCACCGTCGCGTTGGTGAGCGCGCTGTCCACCAGTTGCAGCTGGACCGCGCGGTAGGCGTCGAAGCCGAGGGAGGAGGACGCGAAGAACGTCTCGACGGTGATGCCCTCCTTCGCGAGGTCGGCGGCGGACGCCCCCGAGGAGATCCGCTCGACCATCGTGGCGATCGGCGGCGGCGGAACGTACGTCCGCCCCGCCGCCCGCGCCTCGGCGGCGGCCTGCGCGTTGCGTTCCTGCCCGCGCTGCTGCGCCGTCGCGAGGGCCTGCTGGAGGCGGGTCGTGTCGTCGGGGGTGCCCGCCGCCGCGTACTCGCGCAGCGCGACCTGTTCGAGGTAGGCGTACGACCTGAACGCGGTGAGCTGGACGGCGAGTTCGCGTGGGGCGAGCTTGGTGCGGTCGCCGACCAGGAGGTGCGTGCCGATGGACCGGATCAGCGACTCGGCGGCCTGTGTGAGGGAGATCGCGTACAGGGAGCGGCCGAAGCTGGACTGGTTGGAGCGGCCGTACCCGAGTTCGTTGGAGATCTCCATCAGGGGGTGCTGGACGGCGTAGTAGCTCTCCTCGGTCTGCACCCCGGACGTCCGCGCGGTGAAGGCCGCGGCCCGCACCTGCGGCAACTGCCGCTCACCGGCCCGCACAAGAGCGACCCGGCGCACCAACCGGTCCTCCTGCGGCATCCGCCCGACGGCCTCCGCGAACGCCTTGGCGTCGGCGTCGGTGACCCTGCGCGCCTCGACGACGACCGCGGAGTCCCGCTCCCCGAGCAGCAGCGGGACGACGGAGACGTCCCGTTCGTTGATGGCGTCGCTCGCGTACTGGCTGGCGGCGCGCACGAGTTCGGCCACGCGGACCGCGTCCTGGGCGTCCTGCCAGGTCTCCAGCGAGTCCCGGACCCGGATGCCGCCGAGGGCCAGGGTCACCAGCACGGGGAGCAGCAGCACGGCCCGAAGCCGCCTGGCCACCGGCCAGTTGCGGGTGAGCGGCTTCCTCGCGGGCTTGCCCGTGAGTTGTCTCCGGGGCTCGGCCGCAGGAGCG
This sequence comes from Streptomyces sp. S6, assembly GCF_054880855.1. Lineage (NCBI taxonomy): Bacteria > Bacillati > Actinomycetota > Actinomycetes > Kitasatosporales > Streptomycetaceae > Streptomyces > Streptomyces sp. S6. The sequence continues at coordinate 5,619 of NZ_JBTYMC010000355.1, forward strand.
TCGGCTGAGGTGTTCGGCAAGTGCGTCCCATTCGGTTCCGAGCCGTCACGCGTCCGGGCGGTGTGGGGCGGGGCTCGATCTGATCTGGCCAATTCTTAGCATCGAGCGGTCGCCGATGTTCATCGTTCGGCCCAAGCCGTCCAAGTTTCACACAAGCCGATCACTTCCACGACCGGCCCGTCCGCTCGCTCCGCCGTCAGCCGGAGCGCAGCGCGGCCCACGTCTTGGGGTTCACGATCCCGGTCACTTTCAGCCCCGCCGCGTCCTGGAAGCTCCGCACCGCCGCCTCCGTCCCCGGCCCGAAGTCGCCGTCCTCGCCGCCGGTTCGGTACCCCCGCGCGATGAGCAGGCACTGCGCCTGCTTCACCTTCTTGCCGCTGTCGCCGGGCCCGGTACGGCCGTTGCCCGCGTAGTAGTCGCAACTCCCGGGCGGCGGCGTGGGATCGGTGCTCGGCGACGGGGTGCCCGGCGGGTTCCCGGGGCCGGTCGGCTCACCGCTCGGCTTCGGTGCGGCGCTCGGCACGACGGGACCGGGTGCGCCGCCGG
>NZ_JBTYMC010000356.1:0-6105 GCF_054880855.1 Streptomyces sp. S6
GTGCGTGCAGGGCGGTGCGCTGCGTGTGCAGCACGGCCGGCTCCCCGGGACGCCCGCCCGCCCGCGCGCACGCGTCCAGCGCCACATGCGCCGTGATGTCGCACGTCCCGTCCGGCACCGGCGCGACCTCGCGCCCCGCGCGGAACCCGGTGAGCGTCCCGAACAGCGGCCGGGTGTCCGCCGTGTGCCCGTAGTCGACGGCCACCGCGAGGCCCCGGTCGACGGCGGAGACGGCGTCCGCCCAGGCGCGGTCCCGGGGGAGGCCGATCTCCGCGCGCAGGCCCTCCTCGGCGTCCAGGGGCCACCAGCGGGCCAGCCACGCGGCGTCCTCGCCACCGGTCGGGGCGCCGAGGCGCTCGGTGCCGTCGGGGGCGACGAGGACCGTCCGGGGCACGCCGTCGGCATCCGTCTCGACGACGTCGAGGGGCACGTTGTCCAGCCACTCGTTGGCGAACAGGAGCCCGGTGACGCCGGACGGCACCTCGGTGGTCCAGGTGACGCGGGGGTCCGTCGCGGCGGGCGGGGCGGCGAGTTCGACGGCCCACGCGCGCGTGCGCCCGCCGACGTCGTCCGGAAGGGCGTCCAGGACCGCCGCCGTCAGTTCGCCGCGGCCGGCGGCCAGGTCGACGAAGTCCAGGCGGGCGGGCCGGCCGAGGGCCTCGTCCACGCGGCACAGGAGGGCGGCCACGGCGCGGGTGTAGAGGGGCGAGGCGTGCACGGAGGTACGGAAGTGGCCCGCGGGGCCCTCGGGGCGCCGGTAGAAGCCCTCAGGGCCGTACAGGGCCTCCTCGGTGGCCGCCCGCCAGCCGTCCCACGCGGCCGGCCCCGCCCTGCGCGCTTTCTCCTCCACCCGTCCAGACTATGCGCACAGTTGATCACTCCCTCCACCTTGCGGAGTACGTCCGCGCGATGCGGATCGGCCCTCCGGTTGACCCACAGGGGCATCACGCATCCCTACGCTGGGTTACGTGCAGCGCCTCTACGACTTCTTCCGCAGGCACCCGACCGGGGTGGACGGCTTCTGGGCCGTGGTCCTGTTCGTGTTCGCCCTCGCCTCGGAGACGGCCAACCACGAGGTCGGGCGGACGCACTCCCTGACGGTGGTGGTGCCGGCCGTCCTCGCGCTGTGCGTGGTGATGACGCTGCGCAGGAAACTGCCGGAGGCCATGCTGGTGCTCGCCGTGGTGGCGGGCTGCGCGCAGCTCGTGCTGGGCGTGGGCGTCAACGCGGCGAACTTCGCGATGCTGATGATCGTCTACACGGTCGCGGCGGTCGGCGCCCGCTGGGCGTCCCGGTTGGCGCTCGGCGTCGGCGTGTGCGCGGCTGCCGCCGCGCAACTGCGCTGGCCGAGCGGCGAGGCCCCGGGCGGCGTCGTCGTCACCATCGTCTTCCTGACCGTCCCGTTCGTCCTCGCCTGGGTCCTCGGCGACTCGATGCGCACCCGGCGCGCGTACCTCGCGCAGCTGGAGGAGCGGGCGGCCCGGCTGGAGCGCGAGCGCGAGGCTCAGGCGAAGGTCGCGGTCGCGGCGGAACGCGCGCGCATCGCGCGCGAGCTGCACGACGTGGTGGCGCACAACGTGTCCGTGATGGTCGTCCAGGCGGACGGCGCCGCGTACGTCCTCGACGCCGCCCCCGACCAGGCGAAGAAGGCCCTGGAGACGATCTCCTCGACCGGCCGCCAGGCCCTCGCGGAGATGCGCCGCCTGCTGGGCGTCCTGCGCACCGGGGAGCACCGGGAGGGCGGCGAGTACGTCCCCCAGCCGGACGTCGAGCAGATCGAGGACCTGGTCCAGCAGTGCCGGGGCTCCGGCCTTCCCGTCGACTTCAAGGTCGAGGGCACCGCCCGCCCGCTGCCCAGCGGCGTCGAGCTGACGGCCTACCGGATCGTCCAGGAGGCGCTCACCAACACCCGCAAGCACGGCGGTCCCAACGCGGGCGCCAGCGTCCGCCTCGTCTACTTCGACGACGGCCTCGGCCTGCTCGTCGAGGACGACGGCAAGGGCGCCCCCCACGAGCTGTACGAGGAGGGCGGCGCCGACGGACAGGGCCACGGCCTGATCGGCATGCGCGAGCGCGTCGGTATGGTCGGCGGGACCCTGGACGCCGGTCCGCGCCCCGGGGGCGGCTTCCGCATCAGCGTGCTGCTCCCGCTCAAACCGGCGCACTGACGTCCCGTACGTCACTGACACCTGTCACGAATGCCCTGTCACGAACGCCCTGGAAATGGAAACGGAAGAGGCCCCGATGACGATCCGCGTGATGCTCGTCGACGACCAGGTGCTCCTGCGCACCGGGTTCCGGATGGTGCTCGCCGCCCAGCCGGACATGGAGGTCGTCGCGGAGGCGGGCGACGGGGTCGAGGCGCTCCAGGTGGTGCGCTCCACGGACGTCGACGTCGTCCTCATGGACGTCCGCATGCCGAAGCTGGACGGCGTGGAGGCCACCCGGCGGATCTGCGAGGAGCCCGACCCGCCGAAGGTGCTCATCCTGACGACGTTCGACCTCGACGAGTACGCGTTCTCCGGGCTGAAGGCGGGCGCCTCCGGGTTCATGCTCAAGGACGTGCCCCCGGGGGAGCTGCTCGCCGCGATCCGGTCCGTGCACAGCGGGGACGCCGTCGTCGCGCCGTCCACCACGCGCCGGCTGCTCGACCGGTTCGCCCCGATGCTCCCGAGCAGCGGCCGGGCGCCGGAGCACAAGGAGCTGGAGCGGCTCACCGAACGGGAGCGCGAGGTGATGATCCTCGTCGCCCAGGGGCTGTCCAACGGGGAGATCGCGGCCCGGCTGGTGCTCTCCGAGGCGACCGTGAAGACCCACGTCGGGCGCATCCTGACCAAGCTGGGGCTGCGGGACCGGGTGCAGGTCGTCGTCCTGGCGTACGAGACGGGGCTCGTCCGCGCGGGGGGCGGTCACGCCTGAGAGGGCCTTCCGGGGCTCATCTGAGGATGCCCTCCAGGAAGTCGCTGCCCAGGCGGGCCACCAGGGCGACGTCCAGCTGGTGCAGGACGTAGCGCCCGCGCCGGCGGGTCGTGATGAGGCCCGCCTTCTTGAGGGCCGCCAGGTGCCGGGAGACCTCCGGGGCGGACAGGCTGTGGATACGGGCCAGTTCGGTCGTCGTGTAGGCGCTGCGGGCGAGGTTGCGGCACAGCTGCATGCGCACCGGGTGGGACAGGGCGTTCATCCGGAGGGTGAGCTGTTCGAGCGACGGGAGCGCGACGGGGGACGGCGCCAGGAGCGGGTACTGCACCACGGGCCGCCAGCCGGGGCGGTGCAGGACGGTCAGATGCGGGCGGCCCAGGCTGGTCGGGATCAGCAGGAGGCCGCTGTCCCGCGCGGACGTGCGGCTCTCCACGAGCTTGTCGACGACCAGGCGGCCGTTCCCCTCGTCCAGCCGCACCGCCGGGGAGACGGAGACCAGCGCCTCCACTGTTCCGAGCTGGTGCAGCACCTGCGTCTTGTGCCGGGTGTCCGCCGCGAGCTGGGGGCGCAGCCGGGACCAGGTGTCCGCGAAGAACGCCTCGTCGCAGTCCTCCAGGAAACGCCGGAACCACGCGCGCACGCCGGACGGGTCGTCCAGCAGGCGGTGCGCGAAATCCAGTTGCCGGGGGCCGCGCGAGGCGGCGAGGTCCAGCACCCGGCCGCGCAGCGCGGGGTCCGCCAGGATGCCCGGCGTCGGTGACGCGCACGTCGTGGAGGCGAACTCCAGGGCGGCGTCCACGAACTGGTCGTCCGGCAGCTTGTCCAGCAGCGCCAGCTCCTCGGCCAGCGTCTCCCCCGGGAGCGCGCCCGGCACGCCCGCGCACGCCAGGAACAGGTCCGAGAAGACCGTCCGCCACAGGAACTCCGCCTCGCACAGCCGGTCGGCCAGATGCGGATCGAGTCCCGGCAGGACACTCCCCGTCCACTCCCGGATGCCCGGATGGTGCCCCGGCTCCGACAGCGCGTGCAGCGCCATGCCGAGCTCGGCCAGCGGTGACGGGACGAAGGCCACCTGCTCGGGCCGGACCCCGGCGATGTCGATGCTCACGCTCATGCGCCCATGGTGCACCTCACCACTGACAACGCCCCCGCCGATCTCAGGGCAGTCGCGCCACGAACCCGGCGACCGCCTCCTTCACGTCCCGCGCACTCCACCCCAGCCCCGCCTCCCGCACCGAGACCTCCGTGTACGACACCCCGGGCGCGCGCTCCGCCCAGGGGGACGCGAACAGGAGCGTGCCGGTCTCCTCGGACTGGCGCACCGCGGTCTCCGAGAGCGTGTCCGCGTCGTACGGCAGCCAGAACTGGAACTCGTGGGTGTGCGGCACCGGGGGGTGCACCCGGAACCACGGCACGCCCGCCTCCGTGAACCCCTCCTGGAGCGCGGCGGCCACCACGCGCGCGTGGGCGACGTACTCCGGCAGCCGGGGCAGCTCCCTGTCCAGGCCGGCCAGCGCGGTGAGGGCCGCCGGGAACTGGTGGAACAGCTTGCCGCCGTACCGGTGCTGCCAGGCCCTGGCCTCGGCGATCAGCGACTCCGGACCCGCGAGGACGGCGCCGCTGAGCCCGTCGAGCGACTTGTACAGCGAGACGTAGACGCTGTCCGCGAGAGAGGCGATCTCCGCCAGGGGGCGGCCGAAATGGGTGACCGACTCCCACAGGCGCGCGCCGTCGAAGTGCACCACCGCGTCGCGCTCGCGCGCGGCGGCCACCGTCGCGGTCAGCTCCTCCCAGGACGGCAGCACGAAACCGGCGTCCCGCAGGGGCAGCTCCACAGCGAGCGTGCCGAACGGCTCGTCCGCCTCCAGGACCTCCGTCGGCGTCGGCAGCCGCGGCTCGTCCGTCAGGTGCACCGGCCGCAGCCCGGAGAGCTGGCTGAGCGCGTCCCGCTCGTGCACCTCCAGGTGGGACAGCGGATGCACGGCCACCGCGCGGTTGCCGGTCCGGCCCGCCCAGCAGCGCAGAGCGACCTGCTGGGCCATGGTGCCGGTCGGCATGAACGCGGCGGCCTCCGTACCCAGCAGCGCCGCTATGCGCTCCTCCAGCGCCGTCACGACGCCGTCGCCGTACACGTCGGTGCGCTCGTCGAGGTCGTACGCCTCGCCGGCGGTGTCCTGGAGGTGCGCGAGGCGCTCGCGCAGGGTGGTCCGGGCCAGGGGGCGGGCCAGGAGGCGCACGGCCTCGTTCTGGGCTGTCGTACGCCGTTCGCGCAGCAGCTCGGCGGGGGAGCGGCCGCCTTCCGGGGCGGGTGTTTCTGTCATGCCGGGATCATGCCGTGCGCGCGGGGGTGCGGGCATCCGCGATACCCACAGCCTGTGGACAACCCGGCCGCCCCGGAACAGATCGCGTTAACATGACGAGAAATCGTCCGGTACCCAGATGCGGACTGGAACGGGAAGGCCGCCGTCGCGTGAGTACAGTCCACCAGCCAGACCCCAGGGACCGCCCCGCGCGGCTCACCGTCGGCGTCGTCGGCGCCGGCCGGGTGGGCCCCGCCCTCGCCGCGTCCCTCCAGCTCGCCGGACACCGCCCGGTGGCCGTCTCCGGCGTCTCCGACGCCTCCCGCAAGCGCGCGGCCCTGATGCTGCCCGACGTGCCCCTGACGACCCCGGAAGACGTCCTGGCGCGCGCGGAACTGGTCCTGCTGACCGTCCCGGACGACGCGCTGCCCGCCCTCGTGCAGGGCCTCGCCGACACCGGCGCGATCCGCCCCGGCCAGCTCCTCGCGCACACCTCCGGCCGCTACGGCACGCGCGTCCTGGACCCCGCCCTGCGCGCGGGCGCCCTGCCGCTCGCACTGCACCCGGCGATGACGTTCACCGGGACACCCGTGGACGTCCAGCGCCTCGCCGGCTGCTCCTTCGGCGTCACCGCCCCCGACGAACTGCGGCTCGCCGCCGAGGCCCTCGTCATCGAGATGGGCGGCGAACCCGAATGGGTCGCCGAGGAGAGCCGCCCGCTGTACCACGCGGCCCTCGCGCTGGGCGCCAACCACCTCGTCACGCTGGTCGCCCAGTCCATGGAGCTGCTGCGCGAGGCGGGCGTCGAGGCACCCGACCGGATGCTCGGCCCGCTGCTCGGCGCCGCCCTGGACAACGCGCTGCGCTCCGGCGACGCCGCCCTCAC
>NZ_JBTYMC010000357.1:0-6087 GCF_054880855.1 Streptomyces sp. S6
CCACGGGGGACGAGCGAGGCGCCGTCCTGCTGTGGGACCTCGCCACCGGCACCCCGGCCGGCGCCGGACTGCCCGCCTCCGAGGGCACCTTCGGCCGACCGCTCATCACCGCCGCCGCCCTGCCCGACGGCCGCACGGTCCTGGTCACCGGCGCGCGTCACGGTCATCGGCTGCGGGTGTGGGAACCGGCGACCGGCGCGCTGAGCCACCTCGCTCTCGACGTGAAGCTCACCTGCCTGGCCGCCGCGGGGCCGGACCTGATCGTCGGACACGACCGAGGAGTCCTGAGCGTCCCGCTCACCGGGCGGTGACGAGACGAGTCCCGGAGTACAGGGAGGGGACCGTGACGGCTGTTGCGGACGTGAGTGACAGGACGCTGTGGCGGGTGCCCGGTGGAGGGGTGCTCTCCACATGCCGACGATGGCGGAGGGGGCCGTCCACCTGGTCGGGGACGAGTCCGAGCTGGTGGCGGTCGACGCGGAGACGGGCCGGCGGCGCTGGACACTGGACGACGAGTTCGGGGTCGCGAGCACCCCGGTGGCCGGTGGTGGCGCCGTGTACTTCGCCGACACCGTCGGAGCGCTGACGGCGGTGGACGCCGTGACCGGCGACGTGCGCTGGAAGTGGAGACCACGGCGTTCGAGGATGTCGGCGCCGACGGTGGCGGACGGCATCGTGTACGCCGCCTCGCGCAACGGCAGGATGTGGGCGGCGGACGGGTTCACCGGTCGGCCGGTGTGGGGCGTCGCGGTGTGGAGTGCCTTCGTGGGTCTGATGGGCCGTCGACGCGGTCACGGGTGAGGAGCGCTGGAGACAGGAGACCGGGTCCGGGCGGCGGTCGTCGGCGGCGGAGATCGTATACATCGGCAGCGAGGAGAAGTCGCTCTGGGCGGTCGACGCGGCGATATGACGTCCCCCGACCCTCACGGGCGTCAGTTTTCCGCCAGGGAGCGTTCCGAACGGGGCAACTTCATTGACGTTTCAATAAGGGATGGCCAATCTGTGGTCGAGGTGCACATGGCCCGAGGCCAGAAGAAGTCCAAGGTTGAACCAACCCTGCTTGGAGATCATCATGCCGGTAGTTCGCGTCGCTGTGCACGCGGAGGACGCCCTCACTTTCCTCGGACTGGTCGGTTCGCTCGCGGAAACACCCGGACTCGCGCTGGTCAGCTCGGCGACCGGTGAGGAGGCCGACGTGACCGTCGTCTCCGGGCAGCGAGTGGGGCTCGCCTTCACGGAGTTGCTGAAGAGTCTGAGTGAGCCGGTGTCGGGGTTCCTGGTCATCTCCGACAACACCGGGGGTACGGATTACTCGGAGACGATCGGACTCGGGGTGCGGGCGGTGTTACGCCGAGAAGAGTTCACCCGGCAACGACTGGTCGAAACGATCTGTCTCGTGGTAGAAGGTCAAGCCTGCTTTCCCCCCGAGTTGCAAGGAAGTCTGCTCGACCGCATGAGCCGGACCCGGAAAGGCCTCGGTCTCTCGGACCGGGAAATCGCCGTGCTGCGGATGGCGGCGGAGGGACACAGCAACATCGAGATCGCGAAGCAACTCCCGTACTCTGAACGGACGATTAAGAACGTCTTCCACTGCCTGATGAAGCGAATGCAACTGAGGAACCGCACGCATGTAGTTTCATACGCCATCCGGGCCGGTCTGATCTGATCCGATGGGCTCCGGCCCGCTCAGGAGCCCGTGAGCAGGCCGAAGTTGTCGACGCCCAGCCAGAACGCGGCGGCCAGTCCCAGGAAGGCCAGCGCGGACGCGGCCAGCCGTGGCCGTGACACGTCCATGAGCCGTCGGCCGGCGCCGAGGACGGAGAGCGCGGCGACCGCCTGGAGTGCGACGATGCCGAGCGTGCCGAGTCCCAGCATGGTGGTGGTCATCCCGGTGTAGGGATCGAGCCCGGCGAGCGCGAACCCCGCGACGGCGACCGCGTTCAGCGCTGTCTGGAGCAGCCCCGCCAGGTGCGGGGAGCGGTGACGGGGGTGGAACGCGGCCAGCGCGGCCGGCAGCAACCGGTCCTCGGCGAGGGTCTGCGTGTAGCGGCCCGCCGCGCTGTGCAGCGCCAGGGTCGCGGCGAACAGGCTGGTGCAGAGCATGACCTGCATGGCCGTACCGGCCGTGGCTCCGAGGTAGGTGTCCGTCAGGGTGAAGAACAGGCTGCCGAGCTGCTCGCCCGCTTCCTGCCGCACCTGCCGCTCACCCACCGCACCGACCGCGATCCAGCTGGTCAGCGTGTAGAAGCCGGCGATGAGGACCACCGCGACATACGTGGCCCGCACCACGCTGCGCCGCGGATCGCGTGCCTCCCGGCCGTACAGCGCGGCCGACTCGAACCCGATGAAGGAGATGGCCGCGAACATCACGGACACGCCGAAGCCCGTCCCGAACACCTCGTGCGGCGCGAACGAGGTGGCCGGGAGGGCGGTGGGCAGTCCCTTGCGCGCGACGACGGCGACGTCCAGGGCCAGCAGGATCGCCAGTTCGCCGGTCATCATCGCGGCCACGGTGCGTGCCCCGGCGCCGATGTCCCGGTACCCGAGCCAGCCGACGGCCGCCGTGCCGGCCGCCGCGCACACCCACCACGGCACGTGCACGCCCCGGTCCGCGAGCACCAGCGAGGTGAAGTACCCGAAGGCGCCGAGCAGCCCGATCGCCGCCAGGTTGTAGGAGACGACGGCCACGTAGCCGCTGGCCACCCCCGTCGGGCGGCCCAGGCCCTCGGCGGCGGCGGAGTAGAAGCCGCCACGGCCGCCGGTGCGGCGGGCGATCACGGCGTAACCGGCGCAGAAGCAGAGCAGGACGGCCCCGGTCAGCGCGAACGCGGCCGGGACCCCGGCGCCGTTGCCGAAGGCGAAGGCCAGCGGGACGGTCCCGGCCATCGCGGACAGCGGAGCCGCCGCCGAGACGATGAGATAGACGATGTGCCGGGTGGCCAGTGCCGGTGGACGCACTGTGGCCGTGGTATTGGACGGAGCCTGGTCGAGCATTCTTCCCTCCGGCGCCGAGCTGACCGCAAAATGACAGCCGCGACTATGCCTGGCCGCTCTGACGGCAAACTGATTGAGCGCTGACCCTGCCCTGGCCGGGCCCGGGTGTTTGGTCCGGGAAAAAAAGGCAAAAGAGACCTTTGGCCGTGTCAATTACCTCTGAGGTAATAAAAAGATTCGGGTGGCCGATGGTGCATCTCGCATGGCCATTTGGGCCACCCTTTTCGAATTGATCCGGTCAACGTCGCGGGAGGGGGAGCGAGGATATCGGGCCACCGGATGTCTCACAGCTTCCGAGGATGTACCTTTTGTGCGCATATGTGACCCCCGTGTGTCCGAATGAGGTGACGCCTCGGCTTCTGGCCAGTAATCGACTTTCGCCCCCGACCCCCCTTGCGTAGCACTTTCCGCTTCGCATTAATTAACGCGACGGGGCGCTTTGCCCGTGCGAGGATCGGAGAATTTCCGTGCTTCAAAGAATTGATTCCGATGTGATAAACCCGGGATCTGGTAAAGAATCCTTTGAGGAGTTGAACTTCCGGCTCCTCGGCCCGCTGGAAATGAGGGTCGGAGCCCGCGTGGGCGCGCTGGCCGGCGCCCGGCAGCGGACGCTGCTCGCCGCCCTGCTCCTGCACAGCGGACGCCTGGTCCCCGTGGAGCAGCTCTACGGGGAGCTGTGGGGCGAGACGCTGCCGCCCACGGTGGGCAACGCCCTCCAGGCGCACATCTACCGGCTGCGCCGCAGGCTCCAGCAGCTCTCCGCCGCCGGCTCCGGTCCCCAACTGCTCACCCGGCCCTCGGGATACGTCCTGGAACTGAACGGCGCCACCGTCGACACGGACGCCTTCCACGGGACGCTCGCACGGGCCCGGGCGCACATCAACACCGATCCGCACGTCGCCCACGCGCTGTTCGAGGACGCCCTCGCCCTGTGGCAGGGGGACCCGCTCCAGGACGTGATCCAGGGCCCCATGTGCCGCAGCGTCGCCTTCCAGCTCAAGGAGGAGTACCTCACCGCCGTCGAGGAGAAGTTCTCGCTCGGCCTCGACATCGCCGACCCGGTCCGCGTCATCGGTGAACTCAAGCGGATGAGTGTGGCCCATCCCTGGCGCGAGCGGATCACCGAACTCCTCATGATCGCCCTCTACCGGGCCGGCCGGCAGGCGGAGGCGCTGGAGACCTACAACGGCATCCGCCGCAGGCTCGTCGACGAACTGGGCATCGAGCCCTCGATCCAGCTCCGGCAACGGCTGAAAGAGATTCTCAACCAGGTGCCCTACGCGCGCGGCCACGTGGCCGCGCACGGATCACGGATACCGGGCAGGGCCGCCGATCAGGCGGTGGTCACCCCGCCCGGGAGGATGCGCTCGAAGCCGGCATAGGGCACGAGCGCCTTCGGCAGGCGCACCGATCCGTCCGGCCGTACATGCTGTTCCAGGATCGCCGCCACGGTCCGGCCGATCGGCAGCGCCGAGCCGTTGAGTGTCACGACGGGGGTCTTCCGGGAACCCTGGCCGCGGCGGCGGATATTGGCCCGCCGGGCCTGGAAGTCCCCGCAGTCGGACACCGACGAGATCTCCCGGAACGCCCCGCTGCCCGGCAGCCACACCTCCAGGTCGTAGGTCATCCGGGCCGAGAAACCGAGGTCACCGGCCGGCAGCAGCACCACCCGGTACGACAGTTCCAGGACCCGCAGGCACTCCTCCACCTGACTCACCATCAGCTCCAGCTCGCGCCGGGCGTCGTCCGCCGCGCACAGCCGCACCAGCTCGACCTTCTCGAACTGGTGCAGCCGCAGGATGCCCCGAGTGTCCCGGCCGTAGGAACCGGCCTCGGCACGGAAACAGGGGGTACGGGCGGTGACCGCGAGCGGCAGCCGCGCCTCGTCGAGGACCTCGCCGGCGAACAGGTTCGTCAGCGGCACCTCCCCGGTCGGGATCAGCATCAGCTCCCGCTCACCCACCCGGGTCGAGAACAACTCCTTCTCGAACTTGGGCAGTTGGCCCGTCCCGGTCATCGTCTCCCGGGTCACCAGGTACGGCACCGAGTACTCCGTGTAGCCGTGCGTCCCGGTGTGCAGATCCAGCAGGAGATCGGCCAGCGCCCGCTCCAGCCGGGCCCCCGCCCCCCAGGCCACGGAGAACCGCGCCCCGGACAGCTTCGCCGCCCGGTCGCCGTCCAGGATCCCGAGCGACGCCCCGACCGCCGCGTGATGACGGTCCTTGTCGGCCGGCGCCGGCGGCGGACCGCAGCGGCGCACCTCCACCGCCTCCGCCTCGGTCCGCCCGTCCGGCACCTCGTTCAGCGGGATGTTCGGCACGGACAGCAGCAGCTGCGTCAGTTCCTCCTGCGCGCTCCGCAGCCGGGACTCGGCCTGCTGCACCCGCTCCCGCAGCGCCCGTGCCACGGCCCGCGCCTCCTCGGTGACCGCTCCCTTGGTGGCCTGCTTCAGCTCCGCCCGGGCCGAGTCGGCCTCCTGAGCCGCCCCGGTCCGCTCCCGGTGCAGCCCCTCCAGCTCCTCCAGCGGCAGCACATAGCCGCGCCGCGCCAACTGGGCCACCGCCTTGTCGCCCAGCGCCAGCAGTTCACGGGCATCATGCATCGCTGTTCCCTTCCCTTCGGCCGCGAGGTGCGGCACCGATCGTGATCAGGCCGCCGCGATGACGAGGACGGCGTTCTGCCCGCCGAAGCCGAACGAATTGCTGACGGCCAGCTCGGCCCGGGTGGGGGTCGCGGACCGCGCGACCTCGATGTCGAGCCGGGGGTCCAGCCGCGACAGCCCCGCCGTCGGCGGCACCACCCCCTCCTCCAGGGTCAGCACCGTCAGCGCGGCCTCCACCGCGCCCGCCGCGCCCAGCAGATGCCCGGTCACCCCCTTCGTCGAGGTGACCAGCGGATCGCCGGTCAGCACCCGGCTCAGCATCCGGCCCTCCGCCAGGTCGTTCAGTGGGGTCGAGGTGCCGTGCGCGTTCACGTGCCCGACGTCCGCCGGGGAGGCCCCCGCGTCCGCCAGCGCCGCCCGGACCGCGGCCTCGGCCCCCACCCCCTGCGGGTGCGGACTCGTCACGTGATGGGCGTCGGCACTCGCCCCGT
>NZ_JBTYMC010000358.1:0-6082 GCF_054880855.1 Streptomyces sp. S6
CAGGGCGGCGGCCTGCCGGGCGACGGACACACCGCCCACCACGGTCGCGAGCCTCAGGCGCAGCGCCTCGGCGTACGGGGTGAGCGCCTCGCCGACCTGCTGGGCGAGTTCCCTGGTGGGGACGAGGACGAGGGCCAGCGGCTCCTTGGGCTGCGCGCGGCGTCCGGCCGTGCGGGCGAGCAGGCCCAGGCCGAAGGCGAGCGTCTTGCCGGAGCCGGTGCGGCCCCGGCCCAGGACGTCCCGTCCGGCGAGCGCGTTCGGCAGGGCCGCCGCCTGCACGGGGAACGGGACCGTCACGCCGTGTTCGCCGAGGACCCGCAGGATGTCGGCGGGCAGGCCCAGTTCCGCGAAGGTCGGCGTGCCGGGACGTGCTGATTCGCTCACAGTGAGCCTTCCTCCGAAGGGACCGTACCGAGGAAGGCGCGGCGGGGATGCAAATGCCCAACGCTAGCACGGGCCCGGTCAGGGGGCCGTCCCCGTCGGGTCAGCCGCGTACGTGCAGCCCGAACCCCGTGCGTCCGGCGGGCTCCAGACCCTCCTTCAGGTGCAGCGAGGGGATCTCGTAGTCGCCGAAGTTCTGGCGGCGGTAGGCGATCGGCTCGGTCTCCTCCAGGGTGAGCAGGCGCTGGCGCCACGCCTTGGTCAGCTCGGGGCGGTCGTCCTCGGTGAGCCGGTCGGCGCGGTACACGACGAACGGCGGGAGGATCTCCATGCCGGGGTGGTAGAGGATGCCGTGCTGGATCGGGAACAGCAGGTCGTCGAGCGGTCCGTTGATCCCGCGGGCCGCGTAGTGGGACTCGGGGCCGCCGACGGTCACCGACAGCATGGCGCGGCGGCCGGTGAGGGTGCCTTCGCCGAAGCGGTCGCCGTAGTGGGTGGCGCTGTGCTCGCCGACGCCGTACGCGAAGTGGTGGGTGAACACGCGGTCCACCCAGCCCTTCATGATGGCGGGCATGCTGTACCACCACAGCGGGAACTGGAAGATGACCGTGTCCGCCCACAGGAGTTTCTCCTGTTCGGCGACGACGTCCGGGGTGAGGGTGCCGGTGTCGAGGGCGCGGCCCGAGTCGGCCGCGACCCGTAGCGGGGTGGAGGCGGCCGCGCCGTAGTCGGCGGCGTCGGCGGCGGCCTTCCAGTTCATGGCGTACAGGTCGCTCACCCGGACCTCGTGCCCGGCGGCCTCCAGGGTGGACACGGCGAGGTCCTTGAGGGAGCCGTTGAGGGAGTTCGGCTCGGGGTGTGCGTGGACGATCAGCGTTTTCACGGGGTGCTCCTTCGGACCGGATGCGGTGCCGTCGATGCTGGCGGGTTCCGCGTCCGGTGTTCAGGGGCGCCGCTTCCGTAGGACGGGACTTCCTGGTACCGGCAGGGCCACCCTCGCGGGCGCGGGCGGCGTGATACTGGGCGGCATGGACGATCTCGCGGGATTTCTGCGGACCCGGCGTTCCCGGGTCGACCCGGCGGCCGTCGGCGTCCCCACCGACAGCCGGCGCCGGGTGGCGGGGCTGCGCCGGGAGGAGGTCGCGCATCTGTCCGGGGTCAGCGTCGACTACTACGTCCGGCTGGAGCAGGGTCGGGCGACGCAGCCGTCCGAGCAGGTCCTCGACGCGCTCGCCGGGGTCCTCGGACTGGACGACACCGAGCGCGGGCATCTGCACCGGCTCGCCCGGCAGCCCCGGCGGCGGACGAAGACGCCGGGCGGGCGGCTCAGGCCGGAGCTGCTCCGAGTCCTCGGGCTGGTCCCCGACGCCCCCGCGATGATCGTGAACCACCGCCTCGACATCCTCGCCGGCAACCACCTCGCCGAACTGCTCTACGGCCGCCCGCTGCCAGGGCTGAACACCGCCCGCCACCTCTTCCTGGAGGAGGACGAGCGCGGCTTCTACCCCGACTGGGAGAACTGCACCCTCGACGTCGTCGGCCACCTCCGCCTCGCCGCCGGCCGCCACCCCGACGACCCCCGACTGGCCTCCCTCGTCGGCGAGTTGTCCATGGGCAGCGAGCGGTTCCGCCGCCTGTGGGCCCGCGCGGACGTCCGCGCCCGCACACACGGCCGCAAGGCGTACCGCCACCCCCTCGTCGGCCTCCTGGAACTCCACCAGGAGAACTTCGCCCTCCCCGACGACTGCGGCCGCGAGTTGCTGGTCCTGTCGGCACCTCCGGGGAGCGCGGGGGCGGACGGGCTGCGGCTGCTGGCGGGGTTGGGGGCGGAGAAGGGGGCGGACGAAGAGGTGGCGAAGGTGTCGGAGTAGCCAGGGGCGCACGAAGGTCTCGCCGGCGGAGTCGGGAGCGGGCAAGGTGGCGACAGCGGTCGGAGGTACGACGGTGCTCACACCGTCACCGCGCCCCAAGCTCACCGGTGACTGTCGGGGCCTCCGCGAAACCCTGTGTCCGGGTACGTATTCAGCCGGGGTGCCTAGTGATCGCACCGCGCTGACCTGCTGCTACATCGAAGGATGTACAGCGGTTTCATCCGCTTCGACGAGATCACGTCCGGCCGGGCGGCTGAGACTGGACGGGTACCTGGGGCAGGGCCTCGCGACTGCCTCGGTGCTCCCTTCAGTGATCCCCGTACCGGGAGGTTCCGTGTCTCTCCTCCGTCTCCGCGCGCCGGATTCCGTACCCGTGTCCGGGCGGCCCCGGGCCGTGGTCCGGGCGCTGGGCGGCGGCCTGGTCATGGCTGTGGCGCTCGGGGCGGGCACCGCGCTCGGTCCCGTCCTGGCGGACGGCCTCGGCGTCGGCGGCCTGGCCGCGCGGTTGATCCCGGCGGTGCTCGTCACCGCGCTGGCCGTGCCGCTGATCCTCCTCTTCGCGACTCCGGGTGCTCTGGGGTTGGGGGGTGGGGCGTACGGCGCGCGGGCGTTCCTGACCGGTGTGGGGGTGACGGCCGTGTCGGCGGCGCTCGTCCTGGGCGCGGGCACGGCGGCCGGCATGCTGCGGTGGGGGCGGGTCGATCTCGTGGCCCTCGCCGGGTTCCTGCTCTCCAACGGTGTGGTCGCCGTCCTGCTGGAGGCGCTGCCGGAGGAGACGACGCTGCGCGGCTACAGCTGGACGTCGCTGCGCGGGCGGTTCGGCGGCGCGGCCTCGGCGCTGGGGGCGACGGCGGTGTTCCTGCTGGTGCCGGGGGGTTCGTCGGTGGTGCATGCCGGGGTGGCGCGGCTGATCGGCGGGAACCCCGGGTCGGTGGGGCTGGTGCCCGAGGGACAGGACCCGGTCGAGTATCTCGTCCTGCTGCCGGTGTTCGGGCTGATGCTGGTCGCGGCGAGGACCGCGCTGGTGAAGGCGCCGCTGTGGACCTCGGTCGGGGCGCACCTCACGTTCCTGACGGTCAACCGGATCGTGCTGGAGAGCGGCAAGCGCCGCACGGGCTGGTCCGTGGAGCAGTTGACGCCGGACGCGGTGCTGCTCGTCCCGGCGTATGTGCTGGTCGCCACCGCCGTGTTCGTGGTGTGCGGGCGGGTCGCGCGCCGAAACTCCTGAAAATTCACGCCTTGAGGTACTCCAGCACCGCCAGCACCCGGCGGTTGGCGTGCGGGGACTGGTCGATGTGCAGCTTGGTGAAGATGGACGCGGTGTGTTTGGTGACCGCGCTCTCGCTGAAGTGCAGGGTGCCGGCGATCGCCGCGTTGGAGTGGCCCTCGGCCATGAGGGCGAGGACCTCGTGCTCGCGGGGGGTCAGGGCGGCGACGCGGCCCCGTTTCTCGCTGCGGGTGAGGAGTTTGGCGATGACCTGCGGGTCCATCACGGTCCCGCCGCCGGCCACGGTGCGCAGGGCGTCGAGGAACTGGGTGGTGCGGGTGACGCGGTCCTTGAGGAGGTAGCCGACGGCGCCCTCGCCGGAGGCGAGGAGTTCGTGTGCGTAGAGCTGGTCGACGTACTGGGAGAGGATCAGCACAGGCAGGCCTGGGCGGGCGCGGCGGGCCTCCAGCGCGGCGCGCAGTCCTTCGTCCGTGTGGGTCGGGGGGAGCCGGATGTCGATCACCGCGACGTCCAGTTCCGTCTCCGCCAGCGCGCGCACCAGTTCGGGGCCGTTGTCGACGGAGGCGACGACCTCGCAGCCGTGCTCGCGCAGGGTGCGGGTCAGTCCGTCGCGGAGGAGGAAGAGGTCTTCGGCGAGGAGGATGCGCACGGGATCTCCAGGGTGGCGAGGGTGGGACCGCCGACGGGGCTGTCCAGGGCGAGGGTGCCGTCGAAGGGGTCCAGCCGGCGCCGCAGTCCCGCAAGGCCGGTGCCGGACGAGGGATCGGCGCCGCCGACGCCGTCGTCGGTGACGGTGATCCGCAGGCGGGCGCCGTCGTGTGCCAGGGTGATGCCGGCGCGGGTGGCCCGCGCGTGTTTGGCCGCGTTGGCGAGGAGTTCGGCCACCGCGAAGTAGGCGGCGGACTCGACGGGCGCCGGCATTCGTCCCGTCAGGCCCGCGTGCACGTCGACGTCCAGGTGGCTGTCCAGCGCCAGGGAGCGGATCGCGTCGGTCAGGCCGCGGTCGGCCAGGACGGGCGGGTGGATGCCGTGGACCAGGTCGCGCAGGTCCTGGAGGGCGCGTTCGGAGGTGGCGCGGACGTCGAGCAGCAGGGCGTGGGCGGCGGGCGGGTCGGTGGCCAGCAGCCGGGTCGCCTCGTCGAGGGTGAGGCCGAGGGCGACCAGGCGGGCCTGGGCGCCGTCGTGCAGGTCGCGTTCGATGCGGGTGAGTTCGGCGGCGTGGATGTCGAGCGCGGCGGACCGGGTGTCGGTGAGCCGGACGACCCTGCGGGCCAGTTCCGCGCTGCGCGGGGGCGCCAGCAGCCGGTGGGTGAGGCGGGCGGAGAGGTCCAGCATGGGGGGTGCGAGGCGCAGGCCGGCCGCGATGAAGGCGAGGCCCAGCAGGAGGGCGGCCAGCATCGTCGCCGTGGAGACGACCGGTACGAAGGCGTACCAGTTGCCGGGTCCGAGCCAGGGCCACACGAACGGCTGGACGCACGCGCCGAGCACCCCGTACAGCACCAGCATCGGCGGCACCGATGCGACCACGCCGCCCGCCCAGGGCTCCAGGAGGGACCAGCGCAGGTCGCGCCAGAAGCCGTCGTCGCCGAGGATCGCGGCGCTGGTGCGGCGTGCCGAGGTGCCCTGCGGCAGGGGCTCGGGGGTGTCCTGGGGCCGGCCGCTCCAGCGGGCGGTGCGGTCCCGGTGCCGGTCGGCGACGCGGCGCAGGGTCGTCGCGGCCGGGGGCAGCAGCAGGAAGCCGATGCCCAGCGGGAGCAGCGTGAGGGCTGCGGCCACCAGCAGGGCGGCGCCGGTCGCGGGGATGCCCGCCAGCCAGATCAGCTCGCAGCGGCCCAGCGCGACCGCGTCTCGTCGTCCGAGCACTGTCCCCCTCACGCCCCCTCGGCCCGTCCCGCCGTGATCGTAGCCACCCTTGCGCGCCGCACCCAAACGCCCGCCACCAGCGCACACGCCAGCCCGAACAGCACCATCGGCGCCGTGCGGCCGGTCTCCTCGTCCATGAACAGCAGCATCCCGAGGTTGACGAGCGTGTGGAAGCCGCCCGCGAGCAACAGCCGCCGCACTCCCCCGGACGACTCCAGGGCGAGGCCCAGCAGCACCGACATGGCGACGGTCGCCAGCAGGAACCCGGCCGCGTACGCCGGGGCCTGCGCCAGCACCTGGACATGCCACAGCCCCCACGCCACACCGACCGCCACGGACGCGCCCAGCGCGGTGTACCGGGTGCGCAGCAGGGGTTGCAGGAAGCACCGCCAGCCGATCTCCTCCCCGCAGGCTCCGACCAGTTGGGCGACGACGATCAGCGGGAACGCGTGGTGGAGGGTGCGTGGGTCCGTGGCGTGGGCGGCGCCGGTGAGCAGGGCGTACGGGCCTGCGGAGAGGGCGATGATCGCGAAGGGGGCGAGGAGGAGTGACGTGCTGTCGTCGCGCTGTGTCTTGACTCCGACGAGCAGTTCCCGGGTCCGGGCGGGCCACAGGACCGCCGCCACTCCGACGCCGAACGCCGGGCCGAACTGGGTGAGTTGGACGACCTCCTCGGAGATGCCGGTCGCGGGCTGAACAGCGCCGAGGGCGCCTGCCGCCATGAAGGCCACCACCAGGT